>NZ_JBFAHW010000071.1:0-52548 GCF_040654355.1 Streptomyces sp. NPDC050704
GCGCAAGCTCGCCCCGGCCGACGCGGTTTGTAGGGGCAACACGCACACCCTGCCCCCAAACTATGGTGTCCCACCACATGTCATGTTGACCTGCTGCTTTCTACCTTGTGCCGGTACGTACACGTCCCCGCCAATGCCTGGAAGTGGTGCACATGGCCTCCGCAGCAACCGCTCCCCCACCACCCTCGAACCTCCGCCGTATCGTCGCCGCGAGCCTGATCGGCACCACCATCGAGTGGTACGACTTCTTCCTGTACGGATCCGCCGCCGCGCTCGTCTTCAACAAGCTGTTCTTCCCCGACTCCGACCCGCTCGTCGGCACGCTGCTGTCCTTCCTGACGTACGCGGTGGGCTTCGCCGCCCGGCCGCTCGGGGCGCTCGTGTTCGGGCACTACGGCGACCGGCTCGGGCGCAAGAAGCTGCTGGTGCTGAGTCTGCTGCTGATGGGCGGGGCGACGTTCGCGATCGGGCTGCTGCCGACGCACGCGACCGTCGGCGCGTCGGCTGCCGTCCTGCTGACCGTGCTGCGCCTGGTACAGGGCTTCGCGCTGGGGGGCGAGTGGGGCGGCGCCGTGCTGCTGGTGTCGGAGCACGGGGACGCGCGGCGGCGCGGCTTCTGGGCGTCGTGGCCGCAGACCGGCGCGCCCGCCGGGCAGTTGCTGGCGACCGGTGTGCTCTCGCTGCTGACCGCCGTCCTGTCGGACGCCGCCTTCATGTCCTGGGGCTGGCGCATCCCGTTCCTGCTGTCGGGCGTGCTGGTGATCGTCGGTTTGTGGATTCGTCTGTCTGTCGATGAATCACCTGTCTTCAAGGCGGCTCTGGCACAGGCCGAGGAGCGCAGGGCGACCCAGGCCGGGGCCGCCGAAAAGCTCCCGCTGGTGTCCGTGCTGCGGTACCACTGGCGGGACGTCCTGATCGCGATGGGCGCACGCATGGCGGAGAACATCAGCTACTACGTGATCACCGCTTTCATCCTCGTGTACGCCACCACGTCGGCCGGCCTCTCCAAGCAGACCGCGCTGAACGCGGTGCTCATCGCCTCGGCCGTGCACTTCGCCGTCATCCCGGCCTGGGGCGCCCTGTCGGACCGGGTGGGCCGCCGGCCGGTGTATCTGCTGGGCGCGGCCGGTGTCGGTCTGTGGATGTTCCCGTTCTTCGCCCTCATCGACACCGGGACCTTCGGGAACCTGATCCTCGCCGTCACCGTGGGCCTGATCCTGCACGGGGCCATGTACGCGCCGCAGGCCGCGTTCTTCTCGGAGATGTTCGCGACCCGTATGCGCTACTCGGGCGCGTCGATCGGCGCACAGTTCGCGTCCGTCGCGGCGGGCGCGCCCGCGCCGCTGATCGCGACCGCTCTGCTGGCGGACTACGACAGTTCGACTCCGATCGCCCTGTACGTGATCGGGGCGGTCGTACTGACCTTGATCGCGGTGGGAGTGGCGAAGGAGACCCGGCACCGCGACCTCACGGAGTGGGAGAGCGACGACGGCGACGGCGACGGCGACGATGGCGACGGCGAGGAGGAAGCGGAGCCCGCGACGGCGTCGGCCCGCGCCGCCGACGCCCGTACCGTCTGAGCCTGTTGCCCGGAGAGCTTCCCGCGGACCGACCCCCGTGCGCCCGTGCGTGCGGGGGTCAGTACGTGCGGCGGTCAGTGCTGCGTGGCGGACGCCAACCGGTGCAGTCGCAGGGCGAGTTGGATCTCCAGTGCGCGGGCCGGACTCTGCCAGTCGGGGCCCAGGAGCCGGCCCACCCGCTCCAGGCGCTGTGCGACCGTGTTGACGTGGACGTGCAGCTCGTCCTTCGTGCGCGCCGGGCTCATGCCGCACGCGAAGTACGCGTCGAGGGTGCGCAGGAGATCGGTGCCCCGTCTCTCGTCGTAGGTCACGACCTGGCCGATGGTGCGCTCGACGAAGCCGGAGATGTCCCGGCTTCCGGCGAGGAGCAGCCCCAGGAACCCGAAGTCCTCGGCGGCCGCACCGTCCCCGGCCCGGCCGAGCAGGCGCAGCGCGTCGAGGCATCGCTGCCCTTCCGCGTAGGCCTCGGCCACGGTGTCCGGGCCGGCGGCGAGGTCCCTCACGGGCGCGGACGCCCCTACGGTGACGGCCTCGTGGACTGCCGTACCCAGGTCTCCGGCCGTGCGCCGGGCCAGCTCCGTCGCGGTGTCGTCCGGGTCCAGGGGCAGCAGCAGGACGGTGCCGCCGTCGCGGGCGGCGGCCAATCCGTGCCGGGTGGCGGCGAGATGGGACGCGGCGGACCACAACCTGCGGCGGGCAGCGGCCTCCTGGTCCGCGTCGGCGGCCATGGCGTCGAGACGGGCGGCCAGCACCACATGGGTGGCGTCGAGGTCCGCGTCCAGTCGCGCGGCGCGCTCCCGCAGCAGCCGGGAATCGCGGTCGCGCGCGTCGAGCAGGTCGTCCAACAGCTCGCCGCGGACCCGCTGTTCGGCCTCGGCGGCCGAGCGGCGGGCCAGCAGGAGGAGCGAGGTGACCATCGCGGCCCGCTCCAGGGTGCGCTGGTCGACGGGGTCGAGCCCCGGATGGCCGCGCAGCACCAGCCCGCCCAGCAGCTCACTGCCCGCGGCGACGGCGGCGACCCAGTCGCTCCCGTGCCGCACGGCGTGTCCTTCCGCGCGTGACACCTCCAGGGCCTCACCGGGTGCGGCACTCGCCTCGGCGAAGTCCACGGTGCCGTCGAGGACCTGGGAGACCGCTGCGGCCACGTCGTGCACCCCGCCGCCGCGCAGGACGAGCTCGGCGAGCCGGTCGTGGACGTCGGAGGCCCGCTCGATGACCCCGCTGCGGTCCCGGATGATCTCGTTGGCCCGCTCCAGGTCCGCCAGCGCTCCCCGGGTCTCGGTGAGCAGGTTGGCCGTGTCGATGGCGGCGGCCGCCAGGGCGGCGAACGAGCCGAGCAGCGCGATCTGCTCCCGCTCGAAGACCCGCGCACGGCGATCGGCCGCGAAGAGCACGCCGATGACATGCGGCCCGAGCATCAGGGGCACGCCGAGGATCGCCACCAGGCCCTCGTCCCGTACACCCGCGTCGATGGCCTTGGTGTGCTGGAAACGGTCGTCCTGGAAGTAGTCGTCGGTGACATAGGGACGGGCGGTCTGCGCGACCAGCCCGCCGAGCCCCTCCCCCATACCCAGCCGGAGCTGCTGGAAGCGCGCCGCCACCGAGCCCTCGGTGACCCGCATGTACGTGTCGCCCTCGGCCGGGTCGTTCAGGCTCAGATACGCGACGTCCGTGCTCAGCAGCGAGCGGGCGCGCTGCACGATCGCCCGCAGTACGGCGTCGAGGTCGCGCAGTCCCGCCAGGTCGTGGGCCGTCTCGAAGAGCGCGGACAGTTCGGCCTCGCGTCTGCGGCGCCCCTCCATCTCGGAGCGCACGCGCAGGGCCAGCGCCTTGGCACGCTCCAGCGCGGAAACCCGGTCGGGCGGCAGCCCGTCGGCACGGGCCAGCAGCACCGGCTGCTCGTACGCGTCGGCGGACGCGCCCCGGGCCAGCAGCTCCAGGAACGGCGCCTCGGCGCTCGCCTCGGAGCGCCCGGCGGACTGCAGTTGATCGCGAGACATGTCCACCAGGATTACCCGCCGCACCGACAGCCTGACCAGCCCTGTGGACAACTCACGCTCAGTGCGCCGTCCAGCCGCCGTCCAGAACCAGTGAGGTCCCGGTGACGAAGGACGCCGACGGGCCGCACAGGTACGCCACGGCCTCGGCGACCTCCGCCGGCTCGATGAGGCGTTTGAGGGCGCTGTCCCGCAACAGGACCTCGGTCAGTACCCGCTCCTCGCTGATCCCGTGGGCCGCGGCCTGGTCGGCGAGCTGTTTCTCGACCAGTGGGGTGCGCACATAGGCGGGGTTCACACAGTTCGAGGTGACTCCGTGGGGTGCGCCTTCCAGGGCGGCGGTTTTGGAGAGGCCCTCCAGTCCGTGTTTCGCCGCCACATACGCCGACTTGAATGCGGAGGCGCGCAGCCCGTGGACGGACGACACGTTGACGATGCGGCCCCACCCCTGCCCGTACATGTGGGGCAGCGCTCCGCGGATGAGCCGGAACGGTGCCTCCAGCATCACGGTCAGCACGGTGTGGAAGGTGTCGGGCGGGAACTGCTCGATCGGGCGCACCAGTTGCAGCCCGGCGTTGTTGACGAGGACATCGGTACCCGCGGCGGCGGACTCCGCGGCGTCCAGGTCGGTGAGGTCCAGGACGTGCGGCTCGACGGTGCCCGCGAGGCCCCGGGCCAGTTCGGTGAGTGCCGCCAGGCCCGCGGCCTCTCTGTCGACCGCCCGCACCTTGGCCCCGGCCGCGGCGAGCCGCAGGGCGCACGCGCGGCCGATGCCGCCTGCCGCGCCGGTGACGAGGGCGGTACGGCCGCCGAGGTCGAGGGACGGGGTGTGGGAGCCCGGAGGGGCGCTGGGCGCGGTCATGCCACCGACCCTAGACAGCAGCCACGCCTCCACCGATGTGGCCGGCACCCACAGTTCGGTGTCAGGTCATGGGTTCGAACCACGTGGGGCCGTCGGTCAGCGCCTGCTTGATCCGCGTCAGCGCGAACTCGTTCAGCTCCGGCAGCGCGTCCAGCCCGAACCAGCCGACCTCCAGCGACTCGTCGTCGTTGACGCACGCCTCGCCGCCGACGGCCCGGCAGCGGAACGTGATGTCCATGTACTGGCAGGTGTCACCGTTGTCGTAGGTGACCGGGTTCAGGGCCTGGACCAGCACGACCCGCTCGACGACGCAGCGCACCGCCGTCTCCTCGAAGACCTCGCGCACGGCACAGACCGCCGGCTGCTCGCCCGGGTCCGGGATGCCGCCGATCACCGACCACTTGTAGTTGTCGGAGCGGCGCCCCAGCAGCACTCTCTGCTCGTCGTCGAAGACGATGGCGGTGACGCCCGGGAGCCAGAGCAGCTGCTGCCCGGCGGTGGCCCGGATCTCGCGGATGAAGTCTGGAGTAGCCATGGTTCGACCCTAACGGCCCGGTTCCGTCACCCCTGACGCGTTCCCAAAGCGCACAACAGGCGTACGGCTACAGATCACCGGCGCGTCGCCCGCGCACCGCCGAGGTCACGGCCCAGCCCAGCCCGCCCGCCGCGATCAGCACCAGGACCATCTCCGGCAGGATCCCGAGCCGCGTGGCAGGGGTCTCGGAGGAACGCAGCGGCACCTTCTGGACCAGGGAGTCCGCCACGAACATGCCGGTCCGCTGAGTGATCTCCCCGTCCGGCATGATCACGGCGCTCACCCCGCTGGTCACCGGAACGGTGACGGTGCGGCTGTGTTCCACGGCGCGGACCCGGGACATGGCGAGCTGCTGGTAGGTCATCTCGCTGCGGTCGAAGGTGGCGTTGTTGCTGGGCACGGAGATCAGCTGGGCGCCGTTGGTGACGGTGTCGCGCACGGCCCAGTCGAAGGCGGCCTCGTAACAGGTCGCGAGGCCGACCTTGGTGCCCGCCATGGTGAACACGCCCGGCTTGCTGCCGCGGCTGAAGTCCTGGCGGACCATGGACGTCCAGTCCTCGTTGATGGCGCCGACGAGCGACCGCAGCGGCAGGTACTCGCCGAACGGCTGGACCTGGCGCTTGTCGTAGGTCTCGCCGGGTCCCTTCTCCGGGTCCCACAGGATCTGCTCGTTGTAGAGCTTGCCGTTCTTCTCGACGACGCCGCCGACCGAGATGGGCGCGGCGATCGCCTTGGCCGCCCGGTCGATGACGGCGCGGGCGTCCGCATTGGCGAACGGGTCGATGTCCGAGGAGTTCTCCGGCCACAGCACGAAGTCGGGCTGGGCGACCTCGCCGGCCTTGATCCTCGCGGCCAGGCGCTCGGTCTCCCGCGCGTGGTAGTCGAGGACGGCGCGCCGCTGGGCGTTGAAGTCGAGGCCCGCGCGCGGCACGTTGCCCTGGATGACGGCGACCGTCGCGGTGCCGTCCTCGGCCTTGTCGCTGACCAGGGGTCGCGCGGCGAAGGCACCCGCCACCGGGAGGACGAAGCTGAGCAGTGCCACCGCGGCCGCCCCGCGGCGTACGACACGGGTGCGCCGCGCCTCGACGGCCTGGCGGACGATCTCGCACAGCCCGAAGCCGCACAGGACGACGGCGAAGCCGAGTACCGGAGTGCCGCCCAGCGCCGCGAGCGGCAGGAAGACCCCGTCGGCCTGGCCGAAGGCGATCTTGCCCCAGGGGAAGCCGCGGAACGGCACACGCGCGCGTGCCGCCTCACCGGCGATCCAGAGGGCAGCCGCCCACAGCGGCCACCCGGGCAGCTTCGAGACCGCCGCCACACCGGCGCCGACGAGCGCGACGAACACCGCCTCGATGACGACGAGCCCCAGCCAGGGCCCGGGCCCGACCTCCACACCGGTCCACACGAGCAGGGGCAGCAGGAAGCCGAGGCCGAAGAGGTAGCCGAGGCCCAGGCCCGCCTTCCAGGTGCGGCCGCGCAGACACCAGCCGAAGGCCGCGAAGGCCGGCAGGGCCAGCCACCACAGGGTGCGCGGCGGGAAGCTGACGTACAGCAGCACTCCGGAGAGTGCCGCGGTGGCGGCCGGAAGGAGCCGCCGCGCCAGCCGGACCCCGCGCGATACGGGCCTGGGCTGCGGTTCGAGCTGATCCGGCTCGTCCACGGAGGTTGCTGTGACGGTCACTCCGGGAGTGTACGGCGCGTGCCCTCGACGCCGACAGCGCGGCCCTCGTCACCGGGCCGGGTCCCCTCCAGCCCTCCGCTCCCCTCTGGTGCATCGTTTCTGCGCAACTCCGCCACAAACCGGCGCATCTCCCGTTACGGTGTGCCGAAGCCTCTGACGTGCGGGTCGTATCCGGCCAGGCGGCGGGGCCCGTCACAGGTCGGGGGGCTACGGGGTGGGGTCCACGGGGATGGCGTCGGCGGCCGGTCCGGTGTCGGCGTACGAGAGACGCAGTGCGTCGGACGCGACCGGCATCGTCGTGCTCGGGGCCTGCGCGGTCTGGTCCTTGATCACGGCCGGGACAAACGGCGGCCGGCCCGAGGGCGTGCTCCTCGCGGTGCTCGCCGTAACCGCCGGTTACGCGTCGGGGCGGATCTGCGGGGCGCTCCTGCCGGTGGCCGCGCCCTGTGCGGGCGCGCTCGCCGGGCTCGGTCTGGCGGTGGCCGCACCGCACACCACCCCGGGCCCCCAGGTCACCTCGTCACCGCTCGGGCAGACCGGCGCCACCGCCGCACTCCTGACCCTCTCCGCCGGAGCCGCGTGCTGCGCGGCCTGGGCGGCCCGCCCGCCGGGCCTGCGGCTCGTACTGCGCCTGCTGGTCGCCGGCATCGCGGTGACGGCGGCCGTACTGGGCTCGACAGCGGGCTTCGTGGCCTGTCTGGGCGTGCTGCTGTGCTCGCTGGCCGCCGACCGTATGCGCCGCCGGGCCCTGGGACTCGGCGGCCTCGCCCTCGCCGCGGCGCTGGTGACCGGAGCGACCTGGGCGATCACCGAGAACCTGCTGCCGGACGGCCTGACCACGTCCCTGGAGGGCCAGCTCACCCAGCACCGGGTTCTGCTGTGGCACGACGCACTCGACATGGTCCGCCAGGAGCCGGGGCTGGGCGTCGGCCCCGGACGGTTCGCGGAGCTGAGCCCGACCGTCACACAGTCGCTGCTCGTCGACGGCAAACCCCACTCGGCGCCGTTCCAGCAGGCGGCCGAGCAGGGCGTCGTCGGCGTGGCCCTGCTGGCCGCGGTGTTCTGCTGGGTCCTGTTCGCCCTGTGGCGATCGCAGCGCCCCACGCCGGTCGTCCTCACCGCGGGCGCCGCCCTGACGGCGCTGGCCGCCATCGCCGCGGTCGGCAACGCGCTGAGCTTCACGACGGTGACGGCGGGCGCGGGCCTGCTGGCGGGCCTCGCCACGGCGCGCCCCCTGCTCGACGAGGCGGACGAGGTGCCGGAGAGCGCGGTGGACCCGGGCGGGCACACCCGCAGTGACCGACTGGCACCGTGAGATTCAGCGCCGATCGGTGTCCTGAGGCGGGCTGAACCGCCTGCGAATCGGTCCCTCGGCGCCCGTGGCCGGCGGGCCGGAACCAGTGGTCAGCGGGCCGGGCCCGGCGCGGCCGCCCGCAGCCGGCCGCGGATGACCCGTACGGCCGCCTCCGCGTTGTCCACCGTGATCGTGAACGTATGACCGTCCCCGAGGCGGAGCACCAGGCCCTCGCCGCGCCGGACGACCACGGCGGTGCCCTGCTCGGGCCGCCAGCGGTAGCCCCAGCCGCCCCACTGCCGCGGGGTGACCCGGGGCGCGAAATCGGCACCGGTGATGTGCGACAGGGGGATGCGGCGGCGCGGCAGGCCCATGTGGCCGCAGCGCACTTCGAGGCATTCCCTGTCGACCTTCACGGCGACGTGCACAAAAGCAAGCGTGCCGAAGAGGACCAGGAGTCCCGCGGCGATGCAGCCGACCACGGCCATGGCGAGCGGGGCGATGCCCGACGTCCAGGCCGAGTCGACCGCCAGTTCAATGCCCAGTGCCAGGCAGGCGGCGCCGCCCGTCGCGAGCAGCCACTGCACACGGTTGGACGCGCGGCCGTGCCAGACCTCGGGGTGCGGGGCGTCGGCAGCGCCCTGTTCGCCGTGGGGGTGGTCCCTCATACCTACGAGCGTACTCACGTTCCGCAGTGCGGGCACCGGGTCGCGGAGTGTTACTGCTCCGGGTGGACGCCGGATGTCCGGTTCGTGCCAGGACGTTCAGCGTACGGGGCTGACCGCCTGCAGCAGCCGGCCCTCCTCGTACGTCAGCGCGGCCGCGGGCAGTGTTCCCTCGCGTCCGCCGAGCAGCACCGTGAGAGCGCCGCCGCCGGGTCCTTCGGGAGCGGGGCGCTCGCCGATCCGGCGCAGTGCCTGAGCTGCCACCGCGCCGGCGGAACCGTGCAGCACCAGCGGCGCGCGACCGGGCCGCTGCACGGCCGCGCGGATGCGCTCGGCGACCAGTTCGTAATGGGTGCAGCCCAGGACGACGGCCCTTACGTCGTCGGGGGTGCGCGCCGCGGCCGCGGCGATCGCGGCGTCGATGGCCGCCTCGTCCGCGTGTTCCACGGCGTCGGCGAGGCCGGGGCAGGCCACTTCGGTGACGGTCGCTCCGTCGGCGAACTCGCCGATGAGACCGCGCTGGTAGGGGCTGCCGGTGGTGGCGGGCGTGGCCCAGATCGCGACGGGTCCGCCGCCCGCCGCGGCCGGCTTGATCGCCGGGACCGTGCCGATGACGGGCACGCCCGGTTCCAGACGGGCGCGCAGTGCGGGCAGGGCGCGCACGGAGGCGGTGTTGCAGGCGACGATCAACGCGTCGGGGCGGTGCGCAGCGGCCGCCTCGGCGACGGCGAGGGCACGCGCGGTCACGTCTTCCGGCGTACGTGGTCCCCACGGCATGCTGCCGGGGTCGGAGGAGAGCACGAGGTCCGCGTCGGGCCGCAGACGACGTACGACCGCGGCCGCCGCGAGCAGTCCGATTCCGGAGTCCATGAGCGCGATCTTCACCCGGTCACCATAGACGATCCGCCTCAACGGGCCGCCGGGGTGGGGCAGACTGCGGCGGATGAGCGCCGTTGCGTGGACCGCTGTGGGATCGCTGGCCGCCTGGTTGTGGCTGCTGCTCGGCCAGGGCTTCTTCTGGCGTACGGATCTGCGGTTGCCGCCGCGCCGGGAGCCGGACAGCTGGCCGTCCGTGTGTGTCGTCGTTCCGGCCCGGGACGAGGCCGCCGTCCTGCCCGACAGTCTGCCCTCGCTCCTCGCGCAGGACTATCCGGGGCGGGCCGAGGTCTTCCTCGTCGACGACGGCAGTTCGGACGGCACCGGGGAGCTGGCCCGTGAGCTGGGGCGCCGCCACGGCGGGCTGCCGCTCACCGTCGGCTCTCCCGGGGAGCCGCCCGCGGGCTGGACGGGCAAGCTGTGGGCCGTGCGCCACGGCATCGGCCTGGCACGCGCGCGTGCACCCGAATATCTGTTGCTGACGGACGCCGACATCGCCCACGCTCCGGACAGCCTCAGGGAGTTGGTGGCCTCTGCGCGCACCGGCGGCTTCGACCTGGTCTCGCAGATGGCCCGGCTGCGTGTGGAGAGCGTCTGGGAGCGGCTCGTGGTGCCCGCGTTCGTGTACTTCTTCGCGCAGTTGTATCCGTTCCGCCGGATCGCCGTGCGGGGGTCGCGGACGGCGGCTGCGGCGGGCGGCTGCGTCCTGCTGCGTACCGACGCCGCCGAACGGGCACGGATTCCGGACGCCATCCGGCAGTCGGTCATTGACGACGTGGCGCTGGCGAGGGCGGTCAAGGGCTCCGGAGGGCACATCTGGCTGGGACTGGCCGAGCACGTCGACAGCGTGCGCCCGTATCCACGGCTGCACGACCTGTGGCGGATGGTCTCGCGCAGCGCGTACGCCCAGCTGCGGCACAACCCGATCCTGCTGGCCGGCACGGTGGCCGGCCTCGCCGTGGTGTACCTGGTGCCGCCCGTGGCGCTCTTCGTGGGCCTCGCGGCGGGCGGCGCCGGGACGGCTGCGGCAGGGGGACTGGCGTGGCTGCTGATGACGGCGACGTATCTGCCGATGCTCCGCTACTACCGACAGCCCCTCCTGCTTGCCCCGCTGCTCCCGGTCACCGCGTTTCTGTACCTCCTCATGACGGTGGATTCCGCGGTGCAGCACTACAGGGGGCGCGGCGCGGCCTGGAAGGGCCGCACCTACACCCGTCCCGACACGGCGTCCGAGCAGCCGTGAGCGAGCCCGTGAGCGGTCACTTCCTGCCGGGGGTCCAGTTCATGCCCCACCCGTAGGCGTAGTCGACGGTGCGCTGCGGGCTCACGCCGCGATCGGGGACGAGGAAACGGGCCTCGCGCTGGACGACGAGGTCGCTGCCGGTGTTGGTGATGAGCGCGAGCGCGCACACCGTCGAGGGCACCGTGCACTCGCCGAGCGAGAAGTCCACGGCCGCGCCGTGCGACGGCTGGAGGGTCACTGTGGCGTCCAGGTCGGCGAAGGAACGCGCACCTTCGTAAATGGTCACGAAGATGAGGATGCGGCGGAAGGCCTGCTGGTGGTCGAGGTTGATGCTCATGTTCTCGCCACTCGCCGAGGCGCCGGTGCGGTCGTCCCCGTCGAGATGGATGTACGGAGGCTGGTGCAGCGCTCCGAAGGCGTTGCCGAGCGCCTGGACGACGCCCTTCTGTCCGTCGGCGAGCTCGTACAGGGCGCACAGGTCGAGGTCGAGGTCCGCGTGCATGGCCACGGCCCGCCCCAGCTTGGCCTGCCAGCCCGAGAACTGCTTGCGCACCTGCCAGTTGAGGTTCACCCGCATCGCCCCCGAGGTGCCGCCCTGCTTGGTCAGCGAGACCGACGGGGCTTCCTTGGTCAGCGTGACCTTGGTCAGGCGCACGGGGGCCGCGGGCGGTGCCGGCGGTGTGGGCGGCGGCGTCACCGGCCGCGCGGCCGTGACGGGCGGGGCCGCGGGCGCGGGTGCGGGAGGGGCAGGGGGCGTCACGGGGGCCGGCGCCGCCGCCTGCTGCGGTTCGTCCACCGAGATCCCGAAGTCCGTGGCCAGCCCTTCCAGGCCGCTGCTGTACCCCTGTCCGACGGCACGGAACTTCCAGGCACCCTGGCGGCGGTAGAACTCCCCGAGCACGAAGGCCGTCTCGACACTCGCGCCCTCGCTGTCGAAGCGCGCGATCTCGGTGCCCTGCTGTGCGTCGAGGACGCGAATGTACAGTCCCGGCACCTGGCCGAAGGCGCCGCCGTCCGAGGAGGCGGCCAGCACGATCGTCTCGATCGCGGGCTCCACGCGCGCGAGGTCCACGAACAGCGTGTCGTTCACCTGCCCGTCGGCGTTCCGCTTGCCCTCGTGCCGCACCGCGCCGGAGGAGTGCGCCGGCTGGTTGTAGAACACGAAGTCCGCGTCGGAGCGGACCTTCCCGGAGGCCAGCAGCAGGGCGGAGGAGTCCGCGTCGGGTACGCCCGGGCCGGCCCGCCACCCCAGTTCGACGCGGAGTCCGCTCGTCGGCACCGGCACGTTCGATCCTTTAGGCATTGACATGTCCGCCCCCATCGGGTGTCTCCGCGCAAGAACGCGCCTCGATACGTTCAGTAGTTCTTCGCCAACCTATGCCCCCGAGTGACGAACGCCCATGACCCGGCAGGGCAGATCATTGGCCAACTCGCCGGTAACCCCTCCGGAACTCGGCTTTTACACGATCTCAACCTCGCCCGTCGTCCTTTTTCACCAAGTTCGCTCGCATTGGGGATCCCACGTCACTGCCGACACGGAAAACAACCCTCTTATCGGTCTCCCCAACCAGCACATCGTGGGCTTAACTTATGTGCCATGACCTCCCCCCGCTCCACCTATGGCGGTGGTTACTATTCCGCCTCCTTCCCGGACACTCCGATCTACGACTCCCTCGTGGCCGAGCGGGGAACCCCGCAGATCGCCCCGATCCGGGTCCCCGCGGCATACGACACGGGCAGTCACCTGCCCGCGCTGCCGGCAGCGCTGCCCGCCCTGCCTGCCGCTCCCTCGCCGCAGTACGGCTACCCGCAGGCCCAGCAGCCCGCCCCGCTCCAGCAGGCCGCCGCACCGTACATCCCGCAACAGGGCGGCGCGCCGCGCGGCTACCCGGGCCCCCAGGCCCCCCAGCCGCAGCGCCCCATGACGGGCGGCACGGGCTACGAGGCGATGCGTCCCGCGGCGCCGCGTCCCGCCCCGGCAGCTCCCTACCAGGAGCAGCCGTACAACAACCAGCAGTACCGCGGCTACTGAGGTTGTCCGGCGGAGGTTGTCGGTGCCCGCTGGCAGGATGACCTCATGTCGAAGCCGGTGCTGCACTCGATCCACATCTATCCGCTCAAGGCGGCCGGGGGCCGGGCCCCGCGTGAGGCGGTCGTGGAGCCGTGGGGTCTGGCGGGCGACCGGCGCTGGGTGCTGATCGACGAGGCGGGCAGGGTCATCACCCAACGCGTCCATCCGCGCATGGCGTTGACCGCCGCCGAGCCGCTGCCCGGCGGCGGAATTCGGCTGTCCGCGCCCGGCCGTGAACCGCTGACCGTCCCCGTGCCCGAGCCGACCGGGACGACGACGGTGGAGATCTGGCGCGACAAGGTGGAGGGAGTCTGCGCCGACGCCGCGGCACACACCTGGTTCAGCGATTTCCTCGGCACCGAGGTGCGTCTCGTACACCTCGACGACCCGGCCACGCGCCGGCCCATCGACCCGGAGTTCGCGCGGCCCGGCGAGACCGTCAGCTTCGCCGACGGCTATCCCCTGCTGCTCACCGCCCTCGCCTCGCTCGACGCCCTCAACGCGCTGATCGCGCAGGGCGACCGGCCCGACGAGGGCCCGCTCCCCATGAACCGCTTCCGGCCGAACGTGGTCGTCGAAGGCACCGACGCCTGGGCCGAGGACGACTGGTCCCGGATCGCCGTCGGTGAGGTCACCTTCCGGGTCGCCAAGATGTGCGGGCGGTGCGTCGTGACCACCACGGACCAGCGAACCGCCGAGCGGGGCAGAGAACCGCTGCGGACCCTCGCACGCCACCGCCGCTTCGGCGACAAGCTGGTCTTCGGCCAGAACCTCGTACCGGAGTCCCCGGGCACGGTCCGCCCGGGCGATCCGCTCAGGATCCTCGAATAGGCCCTCCCGTGGGGAACACCGACGCCCGGCACGGCCGTTGAGCCTGTGCGGGAAGTTCATAAGAGGCCGGCCGAACGAGGGGTGATTTCGCTCTCTCTTCCCCGGCCCCGCGCGTGAACGGCTCCGTTCGGGGTTATCACGGACGCGGAAGGGGGTGCGGGAGAGTGCGGGCAATCAGGGGACTCTGGCGCTGGCGCCACAACCCGCTGCGGCGTACGACGGATCTCGCCGAGGCGTGGCTGGCACTGGCGGCCCTGCTGCTGATCCTCACCGCCGCGCCTCTGATCGGTGTGCTGGTCGGAGGGGTCGCCCAGGACGCCCTGCAGCGGTCCGTGCGGGAGCAGCGCCTGGACCGCCATCCGGTGGTCGCGACCGTCGTCAGGAAGGTCGACCGCACGCCGCTCGACCCCGACCCCGAGACGGCCTCGGGGCGTGACTCCCACAGCCGGGTGCTCGCCGACTGGACGGGCCCTGACGGCACCCCGCAGCACGGCACGGCCATGGCCGCCCTCGCCTCCCCGCAGCGCGGCGACCGCTTCACGCTCTGGACGGACGAGCACGGCCGGATAGTCAGCCGGCCGCTGGACACCGCGACCGCGACGACGCATGCCGTCCTGGCCGGATTCGGCACGGCCGCCGTCTGGGCGGGCCTCGTCGAGGGTTCCCGGCGGCTGCTGGTCTGGCGCATGGTGCGGCGCAGGTACGACCGTTGGGACCAGGCATGGGCGCAGGCCGGGCCGGACTGGGGCAGGACGGGCACGGGCAGCTGACGGCCTCTGTGCTCCGGTCAACCGAGCAGCTCCGCGCACGCTACGGTGGACCGGCCGAAGTGTTCGGCACCGTCGTGAGAGGCTGTTCTCGTTGCCCGCAGGCCGAGTTGATCCGGACCGGTATCGGGAAGCGGCCTCTCAGGACCCGCGTACGACGAGGTGGGGGCACAACAGCGCCATGGCACAGGGCACGGTCCAGGTGACGCACACCGGTACGTCGCGGTGGCGGCGCCGCACGGGTGAGTACGCCTCGCTCGCCGCCGCCCTGGAGGCCGCGGCCGACGGTGACGTTCTCACCGTCGCGCCCGGGACCTACCGGGAGAACCTCGTGGTTCAGCGGGCGGTGACGCTGCGCGGCCCCGAAGGCTCCCCCGGTTCCGTGCGCATCGCGCCCGTCGACGGAGTGCCGCTGACGGTGTGCGCCTCCGCCGTCGTCCAGGACCTGCTCGTGGAGGGCCAGGACTCGGCCGCGCCCGCGCTGCTCGTCGAGGGGGGCACGCCGGAGCTCACGGACATCCGGATCGTCACCCGGTCCGCGGCCGGGATAGAGGTGCGCGGCGGCGCGCGTCCGACGGTCCGGCGCTGCACGGTGGACAATCCGGCCGGCATCGGCATCGCCGTACTGGACGGCGGCGGCGGGGTGTTCGAGGAGTGCGAGGTCGTCGCGGCCGGCCAGTCGGGCATCGCCGTGCGCGGGGGCGCCCATCCGCGCCTGGAGCGCTGCCGGGTGCACCACACCTCGGGCGCGGGCCTGTCGGTGACCGGCGAGCAGTCCGCCCTCGAAGCCGTCGGCTGCGAGGTGTACGAGGTTCGGGGCAGCGGCGTGCAGGTCACCGCCCGGGCCACGGCGCATCTCACCGACTGCGATGTGCACCGCACGACCGCGGACGGCATCACCCTCGACACGGACGCCGTGCTGACGCTCGCCGACTGCCGCATCCACGACATCCCGGAGAACGCGGTCGACCTGCGCTCCCGCTCGGTCCTCACCATGACCCGTTCCACCGTGCGGCAGTTCGGGCGCAACGGCCTGTCGGTCTGGGATCCCGGCACCCGCGTGGACGCCAACCAGTGCGAGATCCACGACAGTACGGGCGACTACCCGGCGGTATGGGTCAGCGACGGCGCGACCGTCGTGCTCGACTCCTGCCGGGTGCACGACGTGCCGGACGCCCTCTTCGTCCTCGACCGCGGCTCGCGCGCGGACGTCGTCGACAGCGACATCTCGCAGGTGCGCAACACGGCCGTCTCGGTGAGCGACGGCGCCACCGCACAGCTCGACGACTGCCGGATCCGGGACGCCGCGACGGGCGCCTGGTTCCGCGACCACGGCAGCGGCGGAACCCTGTCGGGCTGCACCGTGGACGGCACGCAGACGGGCGTGATCGTCACCAAGGGCGCCGACCCCACGGTCGAGCGGTGCACGGTCACCTCCCCCGCCGAGGCGGGCTTCTACGTGTCCGCCGGCGGCCGCGGCAGCTTCCACGGCTGCCGGGTCACGGACAGCGGCGGCTACGGCTTCCATGTGATCGACGGCTCCCGTACGACGCTCAAGAAGTGCCGTACCGAGCGGTGCGCGCGCGGCGGGTACGAGTTCGCGGACGCCGGAGGCCAGGCGTCCGGCACCGGCCCCATGGTCGAGGACTGCACGAGCGACGAGAGCGCCAGTGTGTCGCCGCCCGCCCCGGAGACCGCCGTACAGACCACGAGTCAGTCCGCCGGCCTGCTGGGTACGATCCCGGGCCAGCGCGCCACCGAGCAGGAGCAGCTCGCCGCCTCCCAGGAGCCCGAGCAGCCCGCGCGGACGTCGAAGGCGGTGCTCGGCGAACTCGACGCGCTGGTGGGCCTGGACAGCGTCAAGCGCGAGGTGCGGGCCCTCACCGACATGATCGAGGTGGGCCGCCGCCGTCAGCTGGCGGGCCTCAAGGCGGCCTCCGCCCGGCGCCATCTGGTCTTCACGGGCTCCCCCGGCACCGGCAAGACGACGGTCGCCCGCCTGTACGGCGAGATCCTGGCCTCGCTCGGTGTCCTGGAGAAGGGGCATCTCGTCGAGGTGTCCCGGGTCGACCTGGTCGGCGAGCACATCGGCTCCACGGCCATCCGTACGCAGGAGGCCTTCGACAAGGCGCGCGGTGGTGTGCTGTTCATCGACGAGGCGTACGCGCTCTCGCCGGAGGACTCGGGGCGCGACTTCGGCCGCGAGGCCATCGACACGCTCGTGAAGCTGATGGAGGACCACCGGGAGGCGGTCGTGGTCATCGTCGCGGGGTACACGGCCGAGATGGAGCGGTTCCTGTCGGTCAACCCCGGTGTGGCGTCCCGCTTCTCACGGACCATCACCTTCAGCGACTACGACGCCGAGGAACTGCTGCGGATCGTGGAGCAGCAGGCCGAGGAGCACGAGTACCAGCTGGCGCCCGGCGCGTCCGAGGCGCTGGTCAAGTACTTCACGGCGATCCCGAAGGGGCCCGCGTTCGGCAACGGCCGCACCGCGCGGCAGACCTTCGAGGCGATGGTCGAGCGGCACGCGGGGCGGGTCGCCCAGTTCGCCGAGCCGAGCACCGACGACCTCACCCTGCTGTACGCGGAGGACCTGCCGGAGCTGCCGTGAGGCCCCAGCCCATCGTCGAACCGTCGAACCGTCGGGCTGAGGCCCACGTCGGCTAGGGCGCTTCTGATGGATCTCCGCGGGAGAAGGAGCGGCGTCCGGTGCGTGCTCTCGGCGTGCCGCGCGGAAACCCTCGTACTGGGCGTACTTGGGCTTTCGCGCGGTGCGGCGAGAGGGCGTGCCGGGCGTCGCGACGCCGCGGAGATCCATCAGAAGCGCCCTAGAGGACCGGCCGAGGCTCACGCCGGCGCCGGGTCGAGCTGCGGCTCATGCGGCCCGTCGGACTCGCTCTCCGAGGGGCGCTGCCCCGGCACCTCCGGCCTGAGCCGCGCGAGCAGCTTCTCCCGCTCTTCGGCGAACGCCGGGTCCGCCTGGTAGTCGGAGTGCCCGAGGATCGGCGCGGGCAGCGGGTGCGCTTCCGTGCGGCCGTACGCCAAGGGGTCCGGAAGAGGCTCGCGGTCCACCTGAGGGCCGCAGTCGCCGGACAGTCGTACGGGGCCGCCGATCGGGTCGGTGGCCCGGTACAGGTTGCGCCAGCAGTCGACCTCACGGTGCAGGCCGCTCAGTGCGGCAGGCCCGAAGTGGGCCGGGAACCAGCGCCCGTAGAGCCGCTCCAGGGGCGAGCCGTAGGTCAGCAGCGCGACCCGCTTGCGCACCGACGGCTTGAGCTGCCAGGCCGCGGCGGCCGCCAGCACACTGCCCTGGGAGTGCCCGGAGATGACGAGGCGTCCGCCCGTCTTCCGCGTCCAGGTGGCTATGCGCCAGGTCAGGTCGGGCACAGCCCGCTCGGCGTAGCACGGGGGCGCGAAGGGGTGCGCCGCGCGCGGCCAGAACGTACCGACGTCCCACAGGATGCCTATGGTGCGCCGCGCGGAGGGGTCCTTGTAGGCGCGGCGGCCCCAGGTGACGAACAGTATGAAGCCGACGCCGATCAGCCAGGAGCCGAGCGCCTGTGCGGTTTCGGCCGCGCTCTCCATGAAGTCGTACGCCCCGTGCGCGGCCTTGCCCGGCACCTTCTCGGTGGTCATGGCGCCCACCAGGGCCACCGCGCCCAGGAGCAGCGTCACGGTGGAGGTGATCCCGACGATCAGGGGCGCCCGGTCGGTGAGGGTGGCCATCGCACGGGTGCGCGCGATGCTGCGGGTGCGCGCCGTGTCCTTGGGCTCTCCGCGGTAGTCGAGTTCCACCGCGCCCGTCTCAGCGCGGCGCAGCAGCACGGTGCGCCAGGCCAGCCAGCCGACCAGCGCCAGGACGACGACGATGAGGGGCGGGATGACGGACGCCTGCCAGGTCAGGAGGACCGGCGGGCCCGGGATGGTTCCGCCGGTGCCGTCCAGCCAGTCGGCGACACGCTGGCCCACGCCGCCGGACATCACGCCGCCCAGGGCGCAGGCCAGCATCGCGACGGCTGGTCCGGCGAGGCCGCGCATCGCGGTACGGGTGTCGCGGTGGGCGCGGTACAGCAGGTGCGCCACCACGCCGAGCGCGATCACGAGCAGGCCCTGGACGAGGGCGATGCCGCCGAAGGTCGCGTCGCCCGGCAGCCGGCCGCCCGAGCGCCACTCCGGGCGCGACCAGCCCGCGTACAGGACGGTGAGCGCGAGCAGGATGAGCGAGCCTGCGGGCAGCCAGCGGACCAGGGCCTGGTCGAGCTGCCGGTCGAGCCGGTTCTCGCTGCGGCCCCGGCGGCATACCGCCCCCACCACGACGATCGCGCCGACGACGAGCGTGGCGTCCAGGAGCCGGCCGAGCGCCTCCAGGACGGCCGGTCCGCCGTACTCGCGGTCGTAACGGGCGGCCGAGGTGCCGACCGCGGCGGTGACCGTCAGCAGGCCCGCGGCGGTGTGGGCGGCGCGCAGCCGGGCCACCAGCCTGCGTCCGTACCAGAAGCCGGGGCGGCTGAGCCCGCTGTGGCCGGTGTCCTCCTCGGGGTCGTCCTGGTGGGACATCGGCTGCTGGGACTCGTACGCGCTCCAGGTGCGCTGGGAGAGGTACCACAGCAGGCCGGTGAGGGCGGCGGGCACCAGGGAGGCGAGGGCGAGCCGGCGGCCGGGCTGGCTCCACCAGCCGTCACCGGAGGCGACCGGCGAGAGGAAGCCCAGCCAGGAGTGCTCCTCGGCGCACCTGCGGGTGCCCGCGCACTGCCAGGCGGTCAGGTCGAGGGCGACCTCGCAGGCGGCGGCGACCAGCAGCACCGTGAGGGTCAGGCCGACCAGGCGGACGAGCAGGCCGTAGAGGCGTACCGTCCGCGTCCGGTTGTCGCTCACCGTGGGCCGCATCCAGTGGGCGAGGTTGACCACCATGAACGGAAGGAGCAGTAGCCACAGTGCGCGGGAGCCGTTGCCGGAGGTGAGGTTGCACCAGACGTACGCTTCGGGAACCGTTTTGCCCCGGTTCTCCTCGGGCCGTTCGTTCGCTTCCTTCTCCGCTTCGGCGTCGTCGACGCGCCGGAAGACGGCTGCCGTGTCGTCGCCGGTGATCCGGACGACGCGCGGATCGTTCAGCATGTCCTCGGGCGTCGTGCCGCCGACGCCGTGGACCAGGAGTTCGAGTGAGGTGTCGGCCCCCGCGGGCCGCTGCTCGGAGCCGGTGGCCTCACCCGTCGAGGCATGTTTTTGTAGACGCTCCACTGTTGTGTTCCCCCGTGATGCCCGTATGGCATGTGTGTCATGTTCAAGAACAAGGATGTCCCGTACGGGGCCTGCGCGCACCGCTCGTCACGGAATCTCCCCGATCCGTGTGACAGTGCGGAACGGAGGATGGCAGCGTGACGTGTGCGGTTGGGCACAGGCAGTGGCACGACCTGCGGTGACCCATGCGAGGATGGGGCGTCCTACGGACCGGAGGCGAGAAGAATGTCCTTGTCGGAGGGGGTTCGGGGACGTGTCGGACAGTTCGAGGCGAAAGGAACCGGAGCGGACGTGAGTGAGAATCAGAACCTCCTCGCGGAGCAGCGGCGCGCTCTGATCCTCGACGAGGTCCGGCGGCGCGGCGGGGTCCGCGTCAACGAACTCACCAGGAAACTCGGCGTGTCCGACATGACGGTCCGCCGCGACCTCGACGCGCTCGCCCGGCAGGGTGTGGTGGAGAAGGTGCACGGCGGTGCGGTCCCGGTGGTCGAGGCGAGCACCCACGAGCCGGGCTTCGAGGCCAAGTCGGGGCTGGAACTGACCGCCAAGGAGGACATCGCGCGGGCCGCCGCGGCGCTGGTCGCGCCGGGCACGGCGATCGCGCTGTCGGGCGGTACGACGACGTTCGCGCTCGCCCATCAGCTCCTGGACGTGCCGGATCTGACCGTGGTGACCAACTCGGTGCGGGTGGCCGACGTGTTCCACGCGGCGCAGCGCACGTCGGGGCAGCGGCAGGGCGCGGCGACGGTCGTCCTGACCGGTGGTGTGCGCACACCGTCGGACTCGTTGGTGGGGCCCGTCGCGGACCAGGCGATCGAGGCGCTCCACTTCGACCTGCTGTTCCTGGGTGTGCACGGCATATCGGTGGAGGCGGGCCTGTCGACGCCGAACCTGGCGGAGGCCGAGACCAACCGGCGGCTCGTGCAGTCCGCGCGGCGTGTCGTCGTGGTCGCGGACCACACCAAGTGGGGCACGGTGGGGCTGAGTTCGTTCGCCGCGCTGGAGCAGATCGACACACTGGTCACCGATGCCGGGCTGCCCGCCGAGGCGCGTACGGAGATCTCCGAGCATCTGCGGCGCCTGGTGGTGGCGGGCGAGCCCGACAACGGTACGGACGACGGAGACGACGCGGACGGTACAGACATCTGACGGACCGCCAGTTATGGTGATTCGGCTTATGGTGATTCGGCCCGCACGCCGCCGCTTCGCCTCGGGTTGAGGTTCCGTTCGGATTCGTTCCCGCGAGGGGGTTTTCGTCCATGACTCGCCGACTGCGCCCGGTGGGACTCGACTTCATCGAAACCGCTCCGCTGCGTCTGGTGTTCGCCAGAAAGGTGACCGCGCCCCCTGAGGCGGTCTTCCGGGCGCTGGCCGAGGACGTGGCCGGCTGGCCGGAGTGGTTCTCGGCGGTGACACTCGCCCGGTCGACCGAGGACGGCGCCGGGCGGCAGATCCGGCTCAAGGGCGGGACACGTTTCCAGGAGACCGTCATCGCGGCCCAACCGGCCGAGGTGTACGCGTATCGCGTCGACGAGACCAATGCTCCCGGGGTCCGGGCCCTCGTCGAGGAGTGGCGGCTGACGCGGGACGGGACGGGTACGCGGGTGCAGTGGACCTGGGCAGCCGACGGAACGGCGGCGTTCCGGTTCGCGGTGAAGCTGGGGCGGCCGGGCCTGGGCCGCGCCTTCCGCGACGCGGTGACGAAGCTGGAACGGCGGCTGAGTTCCACGCACGCGTGAGTCCCTGTCAAGGACACGGGACAGTGACAGTCAGCTGCTGTACCGGACTTCCCGCGGATATCAGTCCGGCCAGCCCCCCGTGGCCAGCAACGACTCGATGGTCGCCGCGTACGGGGCGATGTCCAGCCCCTGGCCTGCCAGCCACTCGTCCGAGTAGTACTTGTCCAGATAGCGGTCCCCGGGATCGCACAGCAGGGTGACCACACTTCCCGTACGCCCCGTCGCCACCATCTCGGCGACGATCTTCAGCGCGCTCCACAGACCCGTGCCGGTCGAACCGCCGGCCCTGCGTCCGATGGCCTGTTCCAGTGCCCGTACGGCGGCCACGCTCGCCGCGTCCGGCACCTTCATCATCCGGTCGATGGCGCCCGGCACGAAGCTCGGCTCCATCCGCGGCCGGCCGATGCCCTCGATGCGCGAACCGCAGTCGGTGGTGACGCTCGTGTCGCCCGTGGTCCAGCCCTCGAAGAAACAGGAGTTCTCCGGGTCGGCCACGCAGATGCGGGTGTCGTGCTGCATGTAGTGCACATAGCGCGCGATGGTCGCCGACGTGCCGCCGGTGCCGGCCGTGGCGACGATCCACGCGGGTTCGGGGTAGCGCTCCAACTCCAGCTGGCGGTAGATCGATTCGGCGATGTTGTTGTTGCCGCGCCAGTCCGTGGCCCGCTCCGCGTAGGTGAACTGGTCCATGTAGTGCCCGCCGGTCTCGGCCGCGAGGGACGCCGACTCCTCGTACATCTTCCGCGGGTCGTCGACGAAGTGGCACTGCCCGCCGTGGAACTCGATCAGGCGGCACTTCTCCGGGCTGGTCGTGCGGGGCATGACCGCGATGAAGGGCACTCCGATCAGCTTGGCGAAGTACGCCTCGGAGATGGCGGTGGAGCCGCTGGACGCCTCGATGACGGGGCGGTCGCGGCGGATCCAGCCGTTGCACAGGCCGTAGAGGAACAGCGAGCGGGCCAGGCGGTGCTTGAGGCTGCCCGTGATGTGGGTGGACTCGTCCTTGAGATACAGGTCGATGCCCCACTGCTCGGGCAGCGGGAAGCGCAGCAGGTGGGTGTCGGCCGACCGGTTGGCGTCGGCCTGGACCTTGCGTACGGCTTCTTTGAGCCAGTGCCGGTACTCCGTGTCGCTGTGATCGACATCGAGTGTGGCCGTCGGCTGATGGACACGGGCCTGCTGCGGGGTGGTCACGGCGGGGCTCCTTCGGGTCGCGCCGACGCGGTTCACGCGGTCGGGCACCTCCGATCATAAACACCTTCCGCACGCTTCTCACCTGCATAAACATGCCTTTGAGGACCCCAAAGGAACCCCTGGTGCACATGAGGCCCGGGCGGTGAGGGGGCGCATCCGCGTGAGTGCGCCGGAGGGCATATGTGACGTCGCCATGCGCACTGGTGCTCGAAGCCGGTGGCAGGCAGACTGCACCGCACGGGCCGGCGATCCCTCGCGGGGAGGCACACTGGACCGGGATCCACGCCGGATCACGACAGAGCACCACCGAAGCGCACAAGGGGGCGGGGCACAATGGCGGAGCCGGAGTTCACGGCCACGGGCGTGCGGATCGGAAAGAGGCTGCGCTCGCTCACGCGGGCCGGACAGGTCCGGATCAGCGGCGGCAGGCTGGAGTTGCTCACCAGTTACGGCAGCGAGATCGACAGCGCGCCCGTACAGGCGGTCCGGGCGTCCAAGCCCTGGTTCGCCCATGACGACCGGGCGTTGGCGGACGTCAACGGCACGCGCTATCTGCTGACGCTGGGCGACCACGACCCGGCCCCGGGGGAACCCGGTCCACCGGCGGCTCGCCGGTTCATCGAGGCCGTACGCAAGGCGGCGGGGCGCGGACGCTGAGAGTGCCGCGAGTTGCAGGACCTGATGCCCTGGGTCACTCTGTTCTCACGTCACTCTGGGTTTACCGGCGATAACGCTGCGAACCAGCCCGCCGGTCACCACACAGCAGGCGGCCGTTGCACGCAGGCAGCCCGCTGGATCCGCACTCCGTCTTCTTCCGGACCTCAATTCGGGGAGTCGCAGCCGTGATCAGCCAGCCAACCAGGCATTGCACGGTGGAGCTCCAAGCCCTGCCGTCGCGGATCGGCCAGGTCCGCAGAATCGTCTCTGCGCAATTGCGCTACTGGCATCTGGATCCGTTGATAGACCGGGCCGCGCTCGGCGTGACGGAGCTGTTGACCAACGTCCACCGGCACGCCAGCCCCGACAAGCTGTGCACCGTGGAGATCGAGCTGCTGCTCGACCGGCTCACGGTCTCGGTGCACGACCATGACCCACGCCTGCCCGAGGTGCGGGACGCCGACCCCTCCGAGACCTGCGGACGGGGCCTGGCGATGGTCGCCGCGGTGAGCGAGAGCTGGGGTGTGCGCCCGGACGGCGAGTCGGGCAAGGTCGTGTGGTTCACCCTTCCGGCGTCCTCCTCGACGGTGGCGTTGCCCGCCTGCCCGCCGTACGGCGCGGCTGCGGAGTCTCCTGCCCGCAGCTTCGCGGAGGTGGAGCACGCCGCCGGCGCGCACAAGGCCGGACACGCTCCCGCCCGGTCGGCCGTTGCCGGCTGACCGGGCGGTGACGAAGACCTTCTCCCTCGTACGGGGGCGAGGGCCCTGGACGCGACGGGCGAAGCCCGTCATTCGGTGGCGATGGCACGCAGCACGTCGAGGCGTGCGGCCCGCCGGGCCGGGCGCCAGCCCGCGAGGGCGCCGGCCGCGAGGCCCACCAGGGCGACCACCGTGAGCTGGACCGGCGGCAGCGCGAAGGCGAAGGCGCTGTCGGACGCTCCGTCGGAGGCCTTGACCAGGACCCACCCGAGGAACCCGCCGAGCCCGAGTCCGCCGACCGTGCCGAACGCGGCGACCAGCACCGACTCCCAGCGGACCATGGCACGCAGCTGCGAGCGGGTCTGACCGACGGCCCTCAACAGGCCGAGTTCACGGGTGCGTTCGTGGACCGCGAGCGTCAGCGTGTTGGCGATGCCGAGCAGCGCGATGAGCACCGCGAGCGCGAGCAGCGCGTAGATCAGGGTGAGCATCATGTCGATGCCGCCGGCCGAGGACTGCGCGTACTCGTCCCGGGTCTGCACCTCCGGATTGCCGTATGCCGCCGAGACCTTCTCGACCGCCGTCTTGCCGTCGGCCGCGCTCACACCGTCCTTGAAGGTGACGGCGACGAGAGTGTCGGAGTCCTGGGTGCGGTGCGGGGCCCAGGCGTCGCGGGTGATGACGTAGTCGCCGGCGAGTTCCGACTGGCCGTAGACCGCGCGAACCGTGAACGTCTCCTTCTTGCCGTCGGTGAAGGCGAGTCGGGTGGTGTCGCCGGTCTTGAGGCCCTGCTTGTCGGCCTCGTTCTCGGTGATGGCGATTCCGTCGCTGCCGAGGTTCCGCAGCGAGCCCCGGACCTTGCCCAGGTCGAAGGTGCGGGCGAGCGCGGTCGGGTCGGTGACCGTCAACGCCCTTCCCTTGCCGTCGACTTCGGCCACTCCTCGGCCGAGCCCGACCGCCGTGTCGACCTCGGGCCGCTCGGCGATCGCACCGGCGAGCCCGGGGCTGAGTCCGCTGCCGCCCGCCCCGAACGACGGGGTGCTCACGGCGACATCACCGGCGAAGGACCGGGACACCGTCTGGTCCATGGTGGCCTTCAGCGAGGCGCCGAACACCGTGAACAGCGAGACGACGGCGACGCCGATCATCAGGGCGCTCGCGGTGGCGGCGGTCCGCCTGGGGCTGCGCAGGGCGTTGCGGCGGGCCAGGCCGCCGGTGACGCCGCGCAGCCGGTCGAGGGGACTGCCCAGGACCCGTACGGCGGTGGTCGACGCGACCGGGCCGAGGACCACGAAGGCGGCCAGCGCCAGCAGGGCTCCGGTGCCCGCGAGCCACAGGGAGGGGCTCACGATGACACCGGTCAGGGTGACGGCGACCGCGAGAGCGGCGAGACCGGTGCCGACGACCGCACGGGTGCGGGACGTACCGGACTGGTCGACGGACGTCTCCCGCAGCGCTGCCAGGGGTGCGGTGCGCCCGGCGCGTACGGCGGGCAGCAGCGCGGAGCCGAGGCAGACCACGATGCCGACCGCGAGCGGCAGGATCATCGACAGGCCGCTGATCACCAAGTCGCCCTCGGGGAACGGGAATCCGATGGCCGGGAACAGTATCTGCAGTCCGGCCGCGATACCGATGCCGCCCGCGAGGCCGGCGGCCGACGCGGCCACGGCGACCACGCTCGCCTCGACAAGGGTCGAGGCGGTCACCTGGCGTCGGGAGGCGCCGAGCGCGCGCAACAGGGCGTTCTCGCGGGTGCGTTGGGCGACGACGATCGCGAAGGTGTTGTGGATGGAGAAGGTCGCGACCAGCAGCGCCACGCCGGAGAACACCAGCAGGAAGGTGGTGAAGAGGCTCAGGAACTGCCCGGAGATCATGTCGTTGTTCTCCTCGGCCAGCTCCTGACCGGTGATCGCCTCAATTCCCTTGGGGAGTACGGGAGTCAGGGCGTCGACGAGCTCCTGCTGGCTGGTGCCGGGACCGGCCCGCACCTGGATGCTCGCGGCCTCGCCGGGCTTCGCGGTGAGGTACTTCTCGGCGTCGGCCTGCGTCATGCCGGTGAAGGTCACCTGAGCCATGCCGTCCTCGCCGCCGAAGGTCGCGAGGCCGACGACGGTCACCTTGACCGGGTCGGGCGTACGCAGCGTCGTCGTGTCGCCGATCTTCAGGTCGCCCGTCTCGGCGGCGCCGCGGTTGACGACGACCTCGCCGGACTTCGACGGGGCGCGGCCTTCGGCGAGTTGGTACGAGTTGAGCTTCGGATCGTCGATCCAGTTGCCCGCGAGCGTGGGCGGGCCCTGGCCGCCGATCGGCTTGCCGTTCGCGCCGACCAGTTGGCCCGCGCCCTGGATGTTGGGCACGGCGGCGGCGACACCGGGCGTCTCGTCGATGGTCCTCACCAGGTTCGTGTCGACGGGCTGACGCACGCCCTCGCTCTCGCCGGGTGTGGTGATGGTGTCGGCACTGCGGACGACGGCGTCGGTGCCGCTGGTCGCGTTGCCGAACATCGTGTCGAAGCTGGCCCGCAGCGTGTCGCCCATGACGAGGGTGCCCGCCAGGAAGGCGACGCCGAGCAGCACCGCCAGGAACGTACCGGCGAAGCGTCGTTTGTGGGCGCGCAGCGACGACACGCTGATGCGCACGGCGGCGTTCATGACGGGGCCCCCTTGGTGTCGAAGGCCTTCAGGCGGTCGAGGACCTTGTCGGCCGTGGGGGATTCCATCCGGTCCACCAGGCGGCCGTCGGCGAGGAAGACGACCTCGTCGGCGTGTGCGGCGGCGACCGGGTCGTGGGTGACCATGACGACCGTGCGGTCCATCTGGCGCACGGCCCGGCCCAGGAGGTTCAGGACCTCCTCGCCGGAGCGCGAGTCGAGGTTGCCGGTCGGCTCGTCGGCGAAGACGACGTCGGGCCGGCCGGCGAACGCCCGTGCCACGGCGACGCGTTGCTGCTGTCCTCCGGAGAGTTCGGACGGGCGGTGGTGCAGCCGGTCGCGCAGCCCGACGACATCGACGAGCGCGTCGATCCACTCCTCCGAGCCATCGCCCTTGCCCTTGCCGCCCGCGAGGTCCATGGGCAGCGTGATGTTCTCCGCGACGGTCAGCGTCGGAACCAGGTTGAACGCCTGGAAGACGAAGCCGATACGGTCCCGGCGCAACAGCGTGAGGCGACGGTCGTCGAGCTTGCCCAGCTCGGTGTCGCCGATGAAGGCCGCGCCCGCGGTGAGGGTGTCCAGGCCGGCCGCGCAGTGCATCAGGGTGGACTTTCCGGAACCCGAGGGCCCCATGATGGCGGTGAAGCGCCCGGCCGGAAAAGTGACACTCACTCCGTCCAGGGCCCGTACGGCGGTGTCGCCGCTGCCGTACACCTTCACGGCGTCGGCGACACGTGCCGCGGTCTTCGTGGCCTGTGTGGCGGTCGCGGTGTTCATGCCGCACCGCCCTTGCCCGTACGCCCGAACTGCTCGTCCAGGACGGAGAGCCGACGCCAGTACTCGTCCTCGTCGATCTCACCGGAGGCGAAGCGCCGGCCGAGCATCGCGATCGGCGAGTCGCCGGAGGTGCGGGCCTCGTCCATGCCGCGCCAGTCCGTACCGCGCCACGGGCCGCGGCGGCCTCGCCACACGGTACGGCGCAGGACGGTCACGAAGCCGAACACGACGGCGGCCCAGATCAGCGGGAAGAACAGGATCCACGGGCCGGGCCCGCCGTCCCAGTGCGCCAGGGTCTGCATCTGAAGTCATCTCCTCGAATGGCTGTTTCGGTGCTGCTTCGAGGCTCGCGCCGGGAGGGGGTCCGGGTCGTCGTACGGCCAGCGGCAGTACGCGTACCTCCCCGGGAGTAGGAAGGGAGTTTTCAGCTGCTCCCACACCCTTCCCTGTTCTGTACCTACTAGTATGTACAATGGTTTCATGAGCACCCCGGAGCGACTGATCGAGGCCACCCGCGAGCTGCTGTGGGAGCGCGGCTATGTGGGCACCAGCCCCAAGGCGATCCAGCAGCAGGCGGGCGCCGGGCAGGGCAGCATGTACCACCACTTCACGGGCAAGCCCGAGCTGGCGCTGACCGCGATCCGCCGTACCGCGGAGGAGATGCGCGCTACCGCCGAGGGAGTACTCGGCGGCCCCGGGTCTCCGTACGGGCGCATCGAGGCCTATCTGCGGCGTGAGCGGGATGTTCTGCGCGGGTGCCCCGTCGGGCGGCTGACGATGGACCCGGACGTCGTGGCGAGCGACGAGCTGCGCGCGCCGGTCGACGAGACGCTGGACTGGCTGCGCGAGCGGCTCGCCGGGATCGTCGAAGAGGGCCAGGAGCGGGGCGAGTTCGCGCCCTCCCTGGACGGCGAGGAGATCGCGGCGACGATCGTCGCGACGGTCCAGGGCGGCTATGTGCTGGCCCGCGCGTCGGGATCGACTGCCGCCTTCGACACGGGGGTTCGGGGGCTGCTGTCCCTGCTCGCGCCCAACTCATCCGCACGCACGGGCGACTAGAGCCGCTGGAGACATCGATGCACGCCATGCAGTACGAGATCACGTTGCCCGCCGATTACGACATGGATGTCATCCGCGGCCGGGTGTCCCGGGTGGGGCACCTGCTCGACGACTGGGACGGGCTCGGCCTCAAGGCCTACCTGATGCGCGAGCGCGGGGTGGACGGTTCGCCGGTCAACCAGTACGCGCCGTTCTACCTGTGGCACACGCCCGAGGGCATGAACTCCTTTCTGTGGGGTCCGGGGTTCCAGGGGCTCGCGAACGATTTCGGGCGCCCGGTGGTGCAGCACTGGATGGGTCTCGCGTACGAGGTCGGGGCGGCCGCGGGCGCCGCGCCCGAGGTCGCGGTGCGGCGGCGCGTGAGCGTTCCGGAGGGGGTGCCGCTCGCCGAGGTGACGGCGGAGGCCGTGCGGGAATCGGGGCGGTTGGCCGCGCTGGACGGTGCTGTGTGCGCCGCCGTTGCCGTCGATCCGCGTCACTGGGAGTTGGTGCACTTCTCGCTCTGGGCCCATGACACGCCCAAGGCGGCCGGCGAGGTGTACCGGGTGCTGCATCTGTCGGCGCCGCGGCGTGACCGGCTGCCGCGGGGGCGGCAGTGGTGAGCACGCCCCGGACCACCTCGACCGTCCCCGCCGCCTCTGCCGTCCCTGTCGTTCGTACGGTTCTCGGGGACGTCTCCCCGGCGGAGTTGGGGGTGTGCGACGCGCACGACCACCTCTTCCTCAGCAGCCCTCGACTGCCCGGCCAGGAGTTGCGGGACGCGTCCGCCGCGACGGCCGAGCTGGCCGCGTTCCGCGAGGCGGGCGGCGGCAGTGTCGTGCAGTGGACTCCGTACGGGCTGGGGCGACGGGCCGCCGACCTGCCGTTGCTCTCCCGTGCCACCGGCGTCCACGTGGTGGCCGCGACCGGGTTGCACCAAGCCGCCCACTACGCACCGGAGTTGCTCGATGAGCTGCGGCGGGGCGGGCTCGCCGGTCTCTTCGTGTCCGAGCTGACCGAGGGGCTGGGCACGTCGGGGGTGAAGGCCGGGTTCGTCAAGGTTGCGGGCGGCTTTCACGTACTCGACGCGCACGCCCGCTGGACGATGACCGCGGCGGCCGAGGCGCACCACGCCACAGGTGCGCCCATCGCCGTACACCTGGAACTGGGCACGGGCGCCCTCGACGTACTCGACCTGCTGTGCGGCGAGTTGGCGGTGGCGCCGGATCGGGTGATCCTCGGTCACCTCAACCGCTCGCCCGACCTGGTGGTGCAGCGGCAGGCCGCGGAAGCCGGTGCCTATCTCGCTTTTGACGGCCCGTCACGCGTGAACCACGCGACGGACTGGCGCATGCCCGATGCCGTACGGGCCCTCGCCGACGCCGGTTTCGGCCACCGGCTGCTGCTCGGCGGAGACACCACCACGGCCGGGGCACGGTCCGTGAACGGCGGGCCGGGGATGCCGTATCTGCTCCGCAGGGTGAAGCCGCGTCTCGAGGTCGAGCTGGGTGAGGACCTGGTGAGAACGATTCTCACCGAGAACCCGGGGCGGGCCTTCTCGGTGGACTGGCCCTGATGGTCGACCCCGTTGGCCGTTGTCGGTTGGCCGTTGGCCGCCTCTAGGCCACGGCGATATCCACGGACGGCCGGAGCTTCGCGGCAGCGGCCAGCGCGGCGTGCACGGGATGTGCGACGAAGGCGTCCAACAGGGCCTGGTCCGCCGGATGTCGGGAGGCGGGGAAGGCGATCTGCTCGTACGCCGCCTGGAAGCGCGGTCCCCAGCGGCGGGCGCCGAGTCGGGCGGTGCGGGAGCAGTTGTCGACCATGTACGCCACGTCGCGCGCGTGCATGTACGGCAGCAGGGAGTCGACGGCCTCGATGACCGACTCGTTGACGATCTCCGACCAGGGGTGACCGCGCTCGGCGAACTCGTCGATCTGGGCCGTCATGGTGGCGATGAACACGCCTGCCGTGAACGGGTTGACGGGCAGGGCCCGTTGGGTCCTGCGGGCGCGGACCTCGTCGCCCGCCGCCCACATCGGTGAGCCGCCGATCCCGGTCATCGGACGGCTGCCGAGCCGCCGTTCGGCCAGGATCACGCTGCGCAGTTCGGTGCCGTCGGCGACCTCGTCGTAGATCTCGGCGACGAGGTCGCGGGCGGGGCCGTAGGTGGCCGAGTACGCGCGGTCGAAGACGGCACGCCCGGTCTGGTCGAGGTTCTCGCGTACGGCCCGGAGGCCGTCGGCGGAAATGGTGCGGGCGATCGGGCCGGTGATGTTCTCACAGGACCTCTCGTAGGCCGTCACCGCGTCGTCGCCTTCGAGGCGGAAGCGCGTGTACAGGCTCTCGACGATGCCGTGGACGGCGCCGAGCAGGATGGCGCGCTCGCCGACGATGTCGGAGAGGTACTCGCCGTCGAGCGTGGTGCGGAAGGTGTACGGGGACCCCAACGCGACCGACCAGCCGAGTGCGTGGTCGACGGCCCGGCCGTCGGGGTCGGCGTGGACCGCGAAACTGCTGTTGATCCCGGCGCCGTTGATCTCCGCGCCCTGTTCGTACAGGCGCCGCACCGAGTCGCCCATGCCCTTGGGGCAGACGGCGATCACGCCGTGCCCGGTGGGGAACTCGCCGCCGGTTTCCATGAGATGGCCCAGCAGGAAGCCGTGCGACAGCCCGATGGTGGCGCCCGGCTTGAGCACGGCGAAGAGCTCCTCGTGGTGGGCGGCGAGCGCGGCGTCCGCGATCAGCAGGATCACCAGGTCACTCTCGGCGGTGACGGCGAGCCAGTCGCCGAGCGTGCCGTCCTCCTCGGTGAAGCCGTGCGCGCGGGCGTCGGCGGCCGAGGCGGAGCCGGGGCGCAGGCCGACCGCGACACGGACGTCCGTACCGGCGAGGGAGTCCCGCAAGTTGCCTGCCTGGGCGCGGCCTTGCGGGCCCCAGCCGATGACGCCGATGCGGTGGACGCCCGCGAAGGCCTGCGGGAGCAGGGGGAACAGGTGGCGGCCGCCGCGCAGGATGGTCTCGGTACCGCCGGGGACGGCCATGGTTTCGAGCGGAAAGACGGTGGAGGCGTACGTCGTCGGGGTCTTGGTCGGGGTGCGCGTGGTCGGAGTGCGCGTGGTCGAGGTCATGGTCCGAGTTGTAGGCTCCGCCGCGTGTTGCGACAAGCGCAACTTGTGCAGCGCTGTGTTGCGTGAGGTGAAAGGACCAGGTCAGGGTATGCGTGACGATCATCGGGAGCTGCGTCTCTTCCTCCACCTGGCGCAGACGCTGAACTTCGGCCGGACGAGTCTCGACTGCCATGTCAGCCCGGCGACACTCACCAGGACCGTGCAGCGGCTGGAGTCGGAGCTCGGCCACCGGCTCCTCGACCGCGGTCCGCGAGGTGTGTCGCTGACAGCGGAGGGGCACCGGTTCCGCGAATACGCCGTCCAGGTACTGGAGTTGTGGCGTTCGTACCGCGAGGAGCACCCGGACCCGGCCGAACTCACGGGCCGCCTGGCCGTGTTCGCTACGGTGACGGCCTGTCAGGCGCTGCTGCCCGATCTGCTGGGGCCGTTCAGGGCCGCGCATCCGCAGGTCCGCCTCGATCTGCGCACGGGTGACGCGGCGGCGGCGCTGGCCAGGCTCGACGAGGGCGAGGTGGACGTGGCGCTCGCGGGGATCCCGGCGCGGCTGCCGGAACCGCTGGTCAGCCGGACGGTGGCGACGACCGAGCTGGTCTTCGTGACGGCCCGGGGCCGCACGGACGACGGCCTCGACGGGCCGTTCGTGCTGCCGCACCGCGGGCTGGTGCGGGAGGCGGCGCACCGCTGGTTCCGCGCCCATGGCATCACACCCGAGGTGGCGGCCGAACCCGACGGCCACGAAGGCCTGTTGACCCTGGTGGCACTCGGCTGCGGCACCGGTGTCGTACCCCGCCTCGTCCTCGACCACAGCGCGGTGCGCGACCGTCTGACGGTGCTTGCCGCCACTCCCCCGCCGGAGCCGTTCCCGATCGGCCTGTGCGTACGCCGGAACGATCTGCGGCGGCCGTTGGTCGCGGCGTTGTGGAGCCTGACGGACCCTCAGGCCTGAGTGAGGCTTCAGGCCTGAGTGCGGCTCTCAGACCTGGGCCAGCGCCGCGATCGGATCGTCGAGCACCGGCTGCCACGCCAACTCGGCGGCTCCCACCAGGCTGTTGTAGTCGAGCGTGCAGGCGAGGATCGGAACTCCGCCGCTCTGCCCCCACAGGCTGCGGTCGGCCACGACGGCACGCAGCCGCTCCGGGTCGGCGTCGAGCAGGGTGCGGTGCAGTCCGCCGAGGATGATGCGGTCGGGGTTGAGGATGTTGACCAGGCCCGCGAGGCCGAGGCCCAGGCGGTCGATGAGTGCCTCGGTGGCTGTGCGGACGGTGCGGTCGGCGTACTGGTGGCGGATCAGGTCGTTGGCCTGCTGGAGCAGGGAAACCTCGGGGCCGGGGTCGCGGCCCGACGCGGTCAGGAAGGCGAGGGGGTCCGCCTCGACGTCCAGGCAACCGCGGCTGCCGCAGTGGCAGGGACGCCCCTCCGGGTTGACCGTGAGGTGGCCGACTTCGAGCGCGAGTCCCGAACTGCCCGTGTGCAGACGCCCGTCGAGCACCAGCGCCCCGCCGACTCCCCGGTGCCCGGTGGCCACGCACAGCAGGTCGCGGGCGCCGCGTCCCGCACCGTGCCGGTGCTCGGCGATCGCGGCGAGGTTGACGTCGTTGGCGGCGAACGCCGGTCCGGCGATCCCGGCCGCGCGGACGCACTCCGCGAAGATCCTCCGCACGGGTGCGCCCGCGGGCCAGGCCAGGTGGAGTGGGTTGAGGGCGGTGCCGTCGGGTTCGGCGACGGCCGACGGTACGGCGAGACCGGCACCCACGCAGCGGCGTCCCGTCTCCCGGAGCAGTTCGGCGCCCGCCTCCACGACCGAACCGAGCACCTTCGCCGGGTCGGCGTCGACCGTTTCGCAGCCGGGGGCGGTCGCGACGATGCGGCCGCCGAGACCGACCAGCGCCGCGCGGAAACCGTCGGCGTGCACCTGGGCGGCGAGGACGACGGGGCCGTCCTCGGCGAGTTCGAGGCGGTGCGAGGGGCGGCCCTGCGAGCCGGCGGCCGCGCCGGGGCGCGCGTCGACGCGGATGAGCCCGAGCGCTTCGAGCTCCGCGGCGACGGCGCCCGCCGTCGCGCGGGTGACTCCCAGTTCGGCGGTGAGCACGGCACGCGTCGGGGCGCGTCCCGTGTGGACGAGTTCCAGCGCGGGCCCGAGCGCACCTCGCCCTCGGTCCAGTCGCGTCCTCGTGGTTCTCTCTCCCGCCGCTCCGGGGGCCGCATTGCCGCTCATGAGGCCGAGTCTCCCATGATCCGGACGTCAGGTGACCTGTCCGGCACTCTGGAGGCCACTCACCCGAAGCGTGATGTTCAGGCGGCCGGTCAGTCCCAACTCGGGCGGCGCCGTACCCGCGTGCACGCGCGGCACCCCGTGGTACGCGAGTCGGGCCGCCCCGCCGAACACGAACAGGTCGCCGCTGCGCAGTTCCACGTCCGTGTACGGGCGGGCCCGCGACTCGGTGTTGCCGAAGCGGAAGACACAGGTGTCGCCGAGGCTCAGCGACACCACCGGGGCGGCTGACTTCTCGTCGCTGTCACGGTGCATGCCCATGCGGGCGTCGGCGTCGTAAAAGTTGATCAGCGCGACGTCGTACGGAGCGGTCGCGATCTCGTGGGGAGTGGTCGAGGTGTCGTACGGAGTACCCGCGAAGGCGTCGGCCACCGCGCGCCGGCCCAGCTCCCCCAGCCACGCGGGGAACTCCTTCACGGGCGCCCCGTCGCCGTCGACGACCGTGCGCGCATACCCGTACGGATACCAGTGCCACCCCAGACAGACCTGCCGGGACGTCATGGTGCCGCCGCCCGGTGTGCGCACGGTGCGCAGGCCGGCGGGCGGGCGGGCCCAGTCGCGGCAGGCCCCGATCAGTTCGCGCTGGCGGTCGGGGGTCAGCCAGTCCGGCAGGTGCACGGCACCCGGCGCGATTTCCGTCCGGACCCGGGGAAACAGCTCGGCGTCCATGGCCCCATCCTCGCGCAGACTCACGGAGTGAACGCCGACCCACCCTGATCTGCATGTCAGCTAGCCTGGACCCAATGACCGACCGCATGACGACCCCATCCGCCGAGCTGGCACTGGCCCGCTTCCCCGAGGAGTCCCGCGACCAGCTCCGCGCGTGGGACGCCTCCGACGAGTACCTGCTCAAGCACCTCGCGGAGAGCGACCAGGCTCTCGACGGCACGGTGGTCGTGATCGGCGACCGCTGGGGCGCCCTCACCACGGCTCTCGCGGCCCACCGGCCGGTGCAGATCACGGACTCGTTCCTCGCCCAGGAGGCGACCCGGGCCAATCTGACGCGCAACGGAACCGAGACCGTCCAGGACTCCGTACGCCTCCTGACCACCCAGGACTCTCCGCCCGACCGGATCGACGTACTGCTGGTCCGGGTGCCGAAGAGTCTCGCGCTCCTGGAGGATCAGCTGCTGCGTCTGGCGCCGGCGGTGCAGGAGGGGACGGTCGTCATCGGCACCGGCATGGTCAAGGAGATCCACACCTCCACGCTGAAGCTGTTCGAGCGGATCCTCGGCCCGACCCGTACCTCGCTGGCCGAGAAGAAGGCCCGGCTCATCTTCTGCACGCCGAACCCCGGGCTCGCGAAGCCGGTGAATCCCTGGCCGCACAGCTATACGCTGCCCGACGGCATCGGTCCCGTCTCCGGCCGTACCGTCGTCAACCACGCGGGCGTCTTCTGCGCCGAGCGCCTGGATCTCGGCACCAGGTTCTTCCTCCAGCACCTGCCCGCCGACCACGGAGCCGAGCGCGTCGTGGACCTGGGCTGCGGCAACGGCGTGGTCGGGATGGCGGCGGCGCTGGCGCACCCGGAGGCCGAGGTGCTGTTCGTGGACGAGTCGTACCAGGCAGTGGCCTCCGCGGAGGCGACGTACCGGGCGAACACCGACGACAGCTCGGAGTTCGGCAAGGCGGAGTTCCGGGTCGGCGACGGGCTGGAGGGCGTCCCGGACGCGAGCGTCGATCTGGTGCTGAACAATCCGCCCTTCCACTCTCACCAGGCGACGTCCGACGCCACGGCGTGGCGCATGTTCACCGGGGCGCGTCGCGCGCTGCGTCCGGGCGGCGAGCTGTGGGTGGTCGGCAACCGTCATCTCGGCTACCACGTGAAGCTGCGCCGCCTCTTCGGCAACAGCGAACTGATCGCGAGCGACGCGAAGTTCGTGGTTCTCAAGGCCGTCAAGCGGTAGGAGCCTGTTTCTGAACCCCCGTCGTCCGCGCGGAGCGCGGGCGCACCGACCGAGCCGAGCGAAGCCGGTTCGAGGGTGGGGGCGCGTGCCGGGCGTCGGGGCGCAGGCGGGGGTTCAGAAACAGGCTCCTACGCTCACACCGAGCCGGCCTCGCCGCGCAGGGCCCGTGGAGACGCGCCCAGTTCGCGTCGGCACGCCTTGTTGAAGGCTTGCAGGTCGGGGATGCCGACCGAGGCGGCGACCGCGGGGATCGACAGCGTCGAGGCCCGCAGCAGATGGTGAGCGCGGTCGAGTCGGCGGCGGCGGATGTAGGCGACGACCGTGCCGCCGGTCGTGGCGCGGAAGAGCCGGGTCAGATGGTTGTGCGAGACGCCCGCCGCGCGGGCCACTACCGGCACGGTGAGCGGGGCCGCGAGGTTCGCCTCGACGTACGCGATCGCGGCGGTGACGGCCGGATGCGGGCCGGGCCGTTCGGCGGCCGGAGCCAGGTGGGCGATGCGCCACAGAGCGGTCCAGATCTCGGCCCGGGTGTGTTCCGGTTCACCCGGCACGGAGGCGACCGCCTGGAGCAACAGTCCGGTAAGCATGGGGAGTTCGGGCCCGGCGTCCTGCATCACGGGCACGGTGCGCGGCGGTCCGGCGGGCGCGATGCGCAGGTGCGCGTACAAGTGTTCCGAGCGGCCTTGATACCGGTAGCGGACCGTCGTACCGGGCGGTACAAGACTGACCCGGCCGGGGCGGATGACGTGCGGGGTGCCGTCGACGGTCAGCTCGGCCTCGTACTGGTACAGGTGCAGCTGCCACAGCTCCGGCAGCCGGAAGACGTCCGTGCGGCTCGCGACGCCGTGCACGCCGACGCCCGCGTTGGCGACGACGGGCGGCTCACCGAGGTGGATCTGCGTGTCCCGCATGGTGAAAAACTACCAGCAGTGGTGAAACCGGCCCACGCGCCGGACGGTCCCCGTTCCGTACGTTCGGTCCATGACGATCCCCGAACGTCCCCCTCCCCCGACCCTCCTGAGCTCGGTGCGGATGGCCCACTTCGTGGCCCACGGCTCACTGCGCCTCGACGCGGTGGTCCCGGCCGGGATGAACGCCGAGGCGATCGGCTTCCTGCGGCAGGGCGTACCTGACGTGCCCTACGGCAGCGAGGTCCCGGACGCCTACCCCGACGGCTCCTTCGCCCGGCGCCTCCTCGGCATCCCGGCGGTGGCCGGGGCGCTGCGCAGCCTCGTCGGCCCGGACCCGCGCATCGACCACCACGCCGTCCACGTCCGCGAGCCGCACGAGGGGCAGGCGCAGCCGCTGCACGGTGACGCGATCATCGACGTCCGTACCGACGCCTTCGACGTCCAGCTGATGTACTACCCGCAGGACGTGGCCCTCGACATGGGCGGCACCCTCAGCGTGCCGGGCAGCCACCTGCGGCGCACCAACGAGTCGGACACGGGCCGCTACCAGAACCTGCTCGGCCAGTCCCGGCTCGTCTGCCCGGCCGGTACCGTGGTGTTTCTGCACCACGGCCTCTGGCACGGCGGCCGGCGCAACGACAGCGACGCCGCCCGCTACATGTTCAAGATCCGCTTCAACCCGGCCGTGCGGCAGCGGCGCCTGTGGGACACCTCGGACCTCGGCGACCCTCGGGTGACCGAGGAACTCTCGACGACCTTCCCCTGGTACGAACCGGCCACCGGCCGCCTGGAGTTGTACAACCGCGTCCTGCTGTGGCGGTCGCTGACCGGCGACGCGACCTTCGATCTCGAACACTGGGTGACCCGTGTCTCCAACCGCCCCCAGGAGGAGGTGGCATGAGTTCCCGTCAGCAGGTACTGGTGCTCTACCTGGGTACGTCCGCGCTGGACTCACCGGTGGTCGGCTGGTCGGTGTACGACGGCACAGGGCGTACGTCACCGACGACCGGCGACAGCGACGACCCCCCGTACACGTCGGGAGTCGACGCCCTGCGGGACGGCTGGCGGCTGTTCCAGGCGGCCCAGTTGATCCCGCCGTACCCGGGGAGCGAGTACGACGTGTCGTTCCTGAAACACGAGTTCTTCTTCGAGAAGCTCGTCGAGGTGGAGTGAGGGTCAGCCGGTGGCGCCGAGGACGCCGATGATCCGCGCCACCGTCTCCGCCATCGCCTCCCTGGCCGGCCGGAGGTACTTCCGTGCGTCGACCGCTTCGGGACGGTCGGCGAGGTACTCCCTGATCGCGCCGGTCATCGCGATGTTCAGAGCGGTGCCGACGTTCACCTTGGTGATGCCGCCCGCGACGGCCGCCGTCAGTTCGGCGTCCGGGACGCCGGACGAGCCGTGCAGGACGAGGGGTACGTCGAGAGCGGCGGTGAGGCGTTTGAGCAGGTCGTGGTCGAGGGCGGCGGTGCGGGTGGTCATGGCGTGCGTGCTGCCGATGGCGACGGCCAGGGCGTCCACGCCGGAGTCCGCGACGAAGGCGCGCGCCTCGGCCGGGTCGGTGCGGGCGCCCGCCGCGTGCGCGTCCAGCGGCGGCTCTCCGGTCTTGCCGCCGACCTGGCCCAACTCGGCCTCGATCCACAGCCCCTGGGCATGGGCCCAGTCGGCGGCGGCCCGCGTGGCGGCGAGGTTCTCGGCGTACGGAAGGCGGGCCGCGTCGTACATCACGGAGCTGAATCCGGCGTCGGGAGCCTGGCGCAGCAGATCGTCGCTCTGCACGTGGTCGAGGTGCAACGCGACCGGCACGGAGGCCTGTTCGGCCGCGGCGGTCGCGGCGCGGGCCAGCGGGAGGAGCTGACCGTGGCGGAACTTCACCGCGTTCTCGCTCACTTGGAGGATGACGGGGGCGTGCACGGATTCGGCGCCGGCGATGACCGCCTCGACGTGTTCGAGCGTGATGACGTTGAACGCGGGAACGGCGGTGCGTGCGGCGGCCGCCCGGGCGACCAGCTCACCGGCTGCGGTGAGGGGCATGGCCTCTCCTTCAGAGCGTTGTTCAGGGGACGTCCGGGGATCGTTCAGGGCGTGGTGAGGATGACCGAGCGGGTGAGGTGGCGGGGCTGGTCCGGGTCCAGACCGCGGGCCGCGGCGACGGCCACGGCGAGGCGTTGGGCGCGGACCAGTTCGGCGAGCGGGTCGAGACCGCCCTCGATCCACAAGCCGCCGGTGGCACGCACCTGTTCGGCCAGGCCGTCGGGTGCCCGGCCGAACATCCAGGTGGCGGTGCCCGCGGTGGTGACACTGATCGGGCCGTGTCGGTACTCCATCGCAGGATAGGCCTCGGTCCAGGCCAGCGCGGCCTCGCGCATCTTCAGTCCGGCCTCGTTCGCGAGCCCGACACTCCAGCCGCGCCCCAGGAACGTGAACTGCGTGCAGTCGACGAGCCCTTCGGGCAGCGGTTCGGACAGCGCGGTTCGGCCGTCGGTGACGACCTGGTCGGTGTGCAGGCCCAGGTGGGCTCGCAACAGGGTGAGTGCGGTGGTCGCGAACCGGGTCTGCACGACGGACAGTTCATCGGCGAAATCCAGCACGACGACGTCATCCGCCGTCTCCCGCACGGGAGTTCGCGGATCGGCGGTGATCGCGACCGTGCGTGTGCCCCCCTTCAGCCGGCCGAGCAGGTCGAGCACCTCGGTGGTGGTGCCGGAACGCGTCAGGGCGACCACCCGGTCGTACGAGCGCCGGTACGGGAACTCCGAAGCGGCGAAGGCATCCGTCTCGCCCTGCCCCGCCCGCTCGCGCAGCACCGCGGCGGCCTGCGCCATGAACCACGAGGTGCCGCACCCGACGATCGCGACCCGCTCCCCCGCGGCGGGCAGCACGGACGCGTACGCCGCGGCCTGCTCGGCGGCCCGGACCCAGCACTCGGGCTGGCTCTTCAGCTCGTTCTCGACATGACTCACGTCGTACCTCTCCCCGGCTTCTGCTTATTCTTGCAAGATATAGTGCTCTTTCAAGCATAATCAAGCATCCCCCACGCAGGAGTGTGCGCTAGGCTCGCCGGAAGATCGAGGGACGGAGAGTGCGGATGTCGCGCGACGCCCGTTGGAAGGCGCTGCTGGACCTGCTCGTGGAGCGGGGCCGCCTGGACGTGGAGGAGGCGGCGACCGAGCTGGCGGTGTCGGCCGCGACGATCCGGCGCGACTTCGACCAGCTCGCCGAACAGCAGATGCTGGTGCGCACCCGCGGCGGCGCGGTGGTGCACGGAGTCTCGTACGAGCTGCCGCTGCGCTACAAGACGGCCCGTCGCGCCTCCGAGAAGCAGCGCATCGCCAAGGCGGTGGCGGACCTCGTCGCGCCCGGCGAGGCGGTGGGTCTGACCGGCGGCACGACCACGACGGAGGTGGCCCGCGCCCTGGCCGTGCGCAGTGACCTCACGACCGGCGCGCCCGCCCTCACCATCGTCACGAACGCCCTCAACATCGCCAACGAGCTTGCCGTACGCCCCCAGTTCAAGATCGTGCTGACCGGCGGCGTCGCCCGCCCCCAGTCGTACGAGCTCGTCGGACCCCTCGCGGACGGCGTGCTCGGCCAGATCACCCTCGACGTGGCCGTGCTCGGCGTGGTCGCCTTCGACGCGGCGCACGGCGCGGCGGCGACCGACGAGGCGGAGGCCGCGATCAACCGGCTGCTGTGCGAGCGTGCCGAGCGGGTGATCGTGGCCGCCGACTCCAGCAAGCTGGGGCAGCGGGCGTTCGCCCGAATCTGCGCGACGGAGTCGGTGGACACACTGGTCACGGACGGGGCGGTGAGCGGGGACGTGGTGACGCGGTTCGAGGAGGCGGGGGTCGCGGTCGTCGTGGTGTGAGTCCGCGCGACCGCGCCCCCGAGAGGGCTCCTCAGGTCAGTCGGCGCAGAGCGTCAGGTTGATGGTGTCGCCCTTGGACGCGGTCTCCGGGCTGTGCGGTTCGACCGCGATGACGGAGCCCGGCTTGCCGTGCTTGCCGCAGGGCGTCTCGCTGACCGTGCCGATCTTGAGCTGGGCTCTCAGCAGCTGCTGCTGGGCCAAGTCCAGGTCGAGGCCCGTGAGTTCGATCTTGAACTGGCTGCCTTCCATCGAGATATTGACGTCGTCGTCGGTGGGCGCGGTGGTCGCGGCGGCAGGTTCCGAGGCATTCGAACCGCTGCCGCCGGCGGTGGCCAGGGCGGTGCCGCCGCCGATCACGATGAGGGCGGCGGCCGCGAGGCCCGCCATGGCCGCGGTCCGCTTGCGGCGGGTCCTGCGCACGATGCCGGCCGTGTCGAAGGCGGGGGCGTCGGAGGCGTTCACGAAGTCGTTCATGGCGTGTACCAGTTCCTCTTCGAAGGGTGTGTGACCGGTGCGGCCGGAAGGCCGCGAACTGGACGAAGTCATGGGGTTCCTTCCGTGGACTGCCGCGGTGAAGGGCCGGAGAGTGCGGGGAACTGGCTTCTGAGCTTCTCGATTCCGCGAGCGAGCTGGGACCGTACGGTGCTCGGTGAGATCCCCAGGTCGGCCGCGATCTCGGCATCGGACAGATCGTGGAAGTACCGCAGCACCACAACCGTGCGCATGCGCATCGGCAGCTCCTGAAGGGCGCGGACCAGCTGGTCCCTGCTGTCCACCCGCCCGTACTCGTCCCCCGGAGCCGCGCGGTCGCCGCCGTCCTGGTGCGGAACCGTGCGGCGGAACCTCCGCCACCGGTCGTTGGCCAGGTTCACCATGATCCGCCGCACGTAGGCGTCCGGAGCGTCCTTGGCGGCGATCGTGCGCCACTTGCGGCACGCCCGTTCCAGGGTTTCCTGGACCAGGTCCTCCGCCGCCTCGCGGTTTCCCGTCAGGACGAGGGCGCCGCGGAACAACGCGGCCGATCGGGCGGCGACGAACCCATGGAAGTCAATCTCCGCCTCCGCCGGCTCGGCCCCGCTGAGGCCGGCGCCCAGCTGCCACTCGGTTACCAGATCCACCCGCTCCTCCCTTCCTGTCACCCCTCCTCGACGCGGCGGCCCCCGTATCTGCTGCACGGGCGGGATGAGAGCTGGGTCACAGAGGGTGGGAGGGTCCGGAGCGCGGGGTGAGCCGCTCGGCGGTGGCTCACCCCGCGGACCCGCGGCCTCGGCTACGGCTTGATGCCCACCCCGGTCCACAGGCTGACCTGGGCGTCCGTGAGCGGCTCCGTCGTGGCGGCCTCGCCGGTCGAGGGGTCCGGGCGCCAGCGGTGGCCGACGGTGATGCCGGGATCGAGCAGGTCGAGCCCGTCGAAGAAGCGGGTGACGTCCCGCTGGGAGCGGAACTGCACAGGCGTCCCGGCGTTGGTGTAGATCTCGGTGACCTTCTCCCAGGTGGGCGGGTCGAAGTCGGGCGTACAGTGGCTCAGGGCCAGGGCGCTGCCCGAGGGAAGTACGTCCAGCAGACGGGCGACGATCCCGTACGGATCCCGGGCATCGGTGACGAAGTGCATCAGGGCGTTCAGGGACAGCGCGACGGGCCGGCCCAGGTCCAGGACCTCGGACAGCTCGGGGGCGTCCAGGAGCGCCTCGGGCTCGTTGACGTCCGCCTCGATGTAGGTGGTGCGGCCCTCGGGTGTGCTGCGCATCAGGCGCTCGGCGTACTTGAGGACGAGGGGATCGTTGTCGGCGTAGACCACCCGGGCGTCGGGGACCGCGGACTGGGCCACCTGGTGCAGGTTCGGTTCGGTGGGGATGCCGGTGCCTATGTCGAGCCACTGGCGGATGCCGTGCTCCTGCGCGAGAACCCGGGTGGCCCGGTGCATGAAGGCCCGGTTCTCCCGGGCACACACGAAGATGCCGGGATACGCGGCCGCGACGGTCTCGGCTGCCTGCTTGTCGACCTCGAAGTGGTCCTTGCCGCCGAGGTAGTAGTCGTACATGCGGGCGGAGTGCGGCCTGCTCGTGTCGATGTCCCGGGCGGCGTGGGAGTTGCTCATCAGTCCCTTTCATGGTGTGCGTCGACGTGCCGGGCAGGTCGCGGCCGGGCCGGCCGGCATCCCTCCCGGTCCTGGTCCGTCATGGTCCGGTTCAGCCGGCCGTCAGGTGATCGGCGAGGCCCTGTTTGACCCCCGCGACGAACGCCGTGATCTCCTCCGGCGTGTAGATCAGCACGGGACCGGCGGGATCGGTCGACTGCCGCACGGCCACCCGGCCGTCGGCGAGCCGCTTCATCTCCACGCACTGGCCCCCGTTGGGCCCGCTCCACGGCCGCTCCCAGCCCTGCTCACCGAGATCCGACGCGGACATCCCGTTGTGGGCACTGGCACTGCTGTGGACACTGGCACTGCTGTCCGTGATGGTCATGAGTACTCCTTGCGCATGCGGTGCAGGAGGGCCTTGCTGTCCGCCGAGGAGGCCAGCAGGGACATACGGCTGTGCGCCTCCAGATGGGCGGCGACGTCGGAGCGCTGGTCCAGGTACATGGAGCCGGAGAGGATCTCGCTGTAGACGACGTCGGGCAGTTCCGGCTCCTGGAAGCGGAAGTAGGTGAAGGGGGCGCACGCCCCGACGTGGGCGCCCGCGGTGAACGGCACGATGTCAACACCGATGTGGTCCAGCTCCGAGACCTCCAGGAGCCGGTCGATCTGCTCCCGCATCACCTCGGCGCCGCCCACCACCCGGTGCAGTACCGCCTCTTCCATCACCACCCACAGAGTGGGTGCGTCAGGTCTCTCCAGCAGGCTCTGGCGACGCAGCCGCAGATCGACCCGCCGCTCCAGGTCCTCGTCGCTGTCGTTGGGGAAGCCCCCGCTCAGGACGGCGCGCGCGTATCCGTATGTCTGCAGCAGCCCCGTGACGTACTGGGGCTCATAGGTGCGCAGGGTCCTGGCGCCGGTCTCCAGGCTCACGTAGGCGCTGAACCAGCCGGGCAGCACATCACGGTACGCGTGCCACCAGCCGGGCTCGTTGGCCCGCTCGGCCATCGCGACGAACTCTTCGGTCTCCCGCGGTCCGGCCCCGTACGTCTGCAGCAGCTTCTCGACGTAGAGGGTCTTCAGGGCGACCTCCGCCTTCTCCAGGCGGCGGATGGTCAGCGGTTTCACGTGCAGGGCCTTCGCGGCGTCCTCCAGTGACACCCCGGCGCCACGCCGCAGGTCCTGCAGCCGCCTGCCCAGGATCATGCGGAGAACGGTGGGCGCACTGGTACCGGAGCCCGAACGAGCTTCGCTCACGCCCTACCTCCTGAGAATCCGTCACCGGTACGACTCTGACAGCGACTTGCCGATGGCATCAATCAGATACCGCCTTCCTGAAATTATCAGGGAGCCGGTTGCAGTGTGAACGAAGCTGCGAGCATAGTTACTTGCGGAAACAGTCCCATCGAGCACGAGCGCATCATTCGTCAACTCCCCCCACACATTGTGGAGTTGGCGTGCCCTTGCGTTCGAGCCCAGGCCGTCCGGAGCACCCTTCTCCGGCACAGCCGTTTGCTCACCCCTCCCAGTCCCCCACAGCGCCCCGCCCCTCGCTGGAAGGCAACCACCGTGTCCCCCCACACGACTCCCTCCCCCCAAGTCTCAGACGGTGCGGTCCCGGACAGAGCACACTGGCTCGAACTCCCGGCGGACCGGACCAGCGTCAGAGTGGCCCGTCACACCATGGACGAGCGACTCGCCAGTTGGCAGCTGCCCTGCGAGTTACGCGCGGACGCGGTCCTCCTCCTGTCCGAGCTGGCCACCAACGCGATACTCCACACGGTCGGCGCGCGGATCCTGTGCGGCGCGGGGCTCATCACCGACGGGTGTCTGCGCCTCGAAGTGCACGACCACGACTACACGGGGCGCGGCCTTCCCCCGCGCGACCCGGGCCCGGACGACGAGAACGGCCGCGGGCTGCTCCTGGTGCAGCAGATCGCGGACACCTGGGGAGTCGACCGCTCGACACGCACCGGAGGCAACGCCGTGTGGGCGATCCTGACAACCGCCGTATAGACACGCCGAGTCCGAGCCGTTTGCGTACCGCTTTGCGTACTGCTTCGCGTACCGCCGTGTCGGGCTCGATCACAGGTCGAGGACCAGGCGCGGCCCGCATGAGCGGGAGACGCAGATGAGCATGGTGTCGCCGGCGGCCCGCTCGTCCTCGCTCAGGAGGGAGTCCCGGTGGTCCGGGGTGCCGTCGAGTACGTCGGTCTCGCAGGTGCCGCAGGTGCCTTCGCGGCAGGAGGAGTCCACCTCGACGCCGGCCTCCTGCACGGTTTCGAGCACCGAGCGGTCGGGCGCCACGGTGAGGGTGAGCCCCGCCCGGGCGAGCACCACCTCGAAGGCCTCGGCGGGGCGTGCTTCGGCTGCCCGCACCGGGGCGAACCGCTCGACGCCCAGCGTGCCGGGCGGCCAGTCGGCGCACTGGTCCCGCGCCGCAAGGAGCAGGGGTTCGGGGCCGCAGGCGTGCACCAGGGTGCCTTCCGCGGGCGAGCCGAGGAAGGCGGCGAGGTCCAGCAGGCCGAACTCGTCCTGCGGCCGGACGAGCACGCGGTCGCCGTAGGGCGCGAGGCGGTCAAGGAACGCCATGGAGGTGCGGGTGCGGCCGCCGTACAGCAGCCGCCAGTCGGCCCCCGCGGCCTCGGCGTCCGCGAGCATCGGCAGGATCGGCGTGATGCCGACGCCGCCGGCGATGAACAGATGGCGTGCGGCCGGCCGCAGCGGGAAGTTGTTCCGCGGCCCGCGGACGCGCACGGCGGCGCCTGCCGGAAGGAAGTCGTGGACGTACGCGGAGCCGCCGCGGCCCTGCGGCTCACGCAGGACGGCGATCCGCCACGCGGCCCGGTCGACCCGGTCCCCGCACAGCGAGTACTGGCGGATCAGATCGCCGCCCAGGAGCAGGTCGATGTGTGCTCCCGGAGTCCAGGAGGGGAGCGGCTCGCCGTCCGGGTGGCGCAGGGTGAGGGAGACGACACCGTCGGCGGCGCGGGTACGGGTCGCCACGACGAGGGTCGCCTCGTCCAGGGGCAGCTGATCGGTCATGTGCGTCAACCTGGTCTCGTACGGGGTCGGGGTCGGGGTCTGGGCCGGGGTCGGAGTCGAGATCGGGGCCGGAGTCGGGATCGGGATCGAGGCCGGGGCCGGGGCCGGGATCGGAGTCGAGGCCGGGATCGGAGTCGAGGCCGGGATCGGAGTCGAGGCCGGGATCGGAGTCGAGGCCGGGATCGGGATCAGGATCAGGATCAGGCAAGCCTCGTGCGGGTTCGGGGCAGTCGGACGGGGAGGTGGGAGGCGCGGGTCAGACCCCCGGCGGTACGTGCAGCAGCAGTGCGTCGCCTTGGCCGCCGCCTCCGCACAGGGCGGCCGCCCCGGTACCGCCGCCGCGCCGTCGCAGTTCCGCCGCGAGGGTCAGTACCAGCCGGGCGCCGGTCATGCCGACCGGGTGTCCCAGGGCGATCGCGCCGCCGTTGACGTTCACCTTCTCCAGCGGGATGCCCAACTCCCGTACCGAGGCCAGGGCCACACCGGCGAACGCCTCGTTGATCTCGAAGAGGTCGAGGTCGGCGGTCTTCAGCCGGCCGTCCCGGGACAGGGCGTCACGGATCGCGCCGGCCGGCTGGACGAGCAGGGAGGGGTCGGGGCCCGCGACGGTGCCGTAGGCGCCGATCTCCGCGAGCGGGGTCAGGCCCTCGCGGCGGGCGCGTTCGGCGCTCATCACGACGACGGCCGCGGCGCCGTCGGACAGCTGCGAGGAGTTGCCCGCGGTGATGGTGCCCGCGGCCGAGAAGGCGGGCTTGAGGCGCCCCAGGCTCTCCGCGGTGGTCCCCGGCCGTATGCCCTCGTCGGCCGCCACCACCGTCTCGCCCCGGCGTCCGGCCACGGTGACCGGGGTGATCTCCGCGGCCAGGACGCCGGACTCCTGGGCGCGCAGGGCCCGTTGGTGCGACCGTGCGCCGTACTCATCATGCTCCTCGCGGGTGAAGGCGAACGGCCGCTGGTACCGCTCGGTGGCCGCTCCCATCGAGACTCCGTCGAAGGCGCAGGTGAGCGCGTCACGGTCGAGGGCGTCCTCGGCGGCGGCCGAACCGTATTTCCAGCCGCCACGGGCACCGCGCAGCAGGTGCGGGGCGCCCGACATGGACTCCATCCCGCCCGCGACCACGACTTCGTGGCGTCCGGAGGCGATCATGAGGTCGGCCAGGGCGATGGCGTGCAGACCGGACAGGCAGAGCTTGTTGACGGTGCTCGCCGGTACGGCGAACGGAATGCCGGCGCTGACGGCGGCCTGCCGGGCCGGGTTGGGACCGGCCCCGGCCTGGACGACATGGCCCATGACGACGGCCTCGACCGCGGCCGGGTCCAGGTGCACGGCGGCGAGCGCGGCGCTGATGGCGTGCGCGCCGAGGTCGGCCGCGGACAGCGGACTCAGCGCACCCGTCAGCTTGCCGATGGGTGTTCTGGAACCGGCGACGATGACTGATCCGGGCACGGCCGGAACCTCCTGAGATGGATGGGGCAGGTCAGGCGGCGGCGTTGACGGTGCCGACCGCCCGCTCGGCGACCATGTGGGCGGTCTCGTTCACCGAGTGCAGGACGACGCGCCCGCCCGGAAGCCGCCGCACCCGGCTGACCGAGGTGTAGCCGGGGTGGAACCAGAACATGCGGGACAGGCCGAGCACCGTCGCCAGATAGGTGTTGGTGATGCCGCCGTGGCAGACGACCGCGACCCGCCCGCCGGGATGGGCGTCCAGGATGGTGTCCATGGCCCGGGCCGCCCGCTCCCGGAAGGCGTCCCAGTCGAGGTCGGGTACGAAGTCCTCGTACCGTCCCTCGGCGAGCGCCACCGAGCGGGGATCGTCCGCACGGATCTGCTCCGGCGGCGTGTAGGGGTGCGAGACGTCGGTGTCCCACTCGCGCAGGTCGTCCAGGACGGTGGCGGTCATCCCGGTGACGCGCTCCAGCGGCGCCGCCGTCTCACGGGCGCGCTGGAAGGGGCTGGCGTAGAGGGCGTCGATGTCCTCGTGCACGAGCCAGGCGGCGAGGCGTTCGGCCTGCGCGACGCCCTCCGGCGACAGCCCCGGGTCGTAGACGCCCGCCAGGGGAAGGCCGTGCCGGATGAGGAGGAGTTCGGTCATGAGCGATCCTTCTTACGGTACGAGTGGGGCGGGGGCTCAGCCGGCGATGGTCCGCTCGGAGCGCCAGTAGGGGCGGCGCATCGCGCGTTTGTCGAGCTTGCCCATCGCGTTGCGCAGGAGCCGCGGGACGAACTCGTACGACTTGGGGCACTTGTAGGCGGCCAGCCGGTCCCGGCAGAAACGGTCCAGTTCCTCGGCCGACGGCTCGTCCCCGGTGCCGGCGGCCACGACCAGCGCGCGCAGCGACTCACCGAAGTCCGGGTGAGGCACACCGATGACCGCGACCTCGGCGACCGCCGGATGCCGACGCAGCACCGCCTCGCTCTCGGCCGGGTACAGGTTGACCCCGCCGGAGACCACGACGTCGGCGGCCCGGTCGGTGATGAAGATGTAGCCGCTCGCGTCGACGTAGCCGATGTCGCCGAGCGTGAAGACGCCGGGCGAGACATACGCGGCCTTGGTCTTGTCCGGGTCCGCGTGGTAGCGCACGCCCCTGCCCTCGGGTGCCTGGAACGCCAGCAGTCCCAGCTCGCCGGACGGCAGCGGCCGGCCGTCGTCGTCGGTCACCAGGACATCGAACGGGGGCTGGACGCGGCCGACCGAGCCGGGATGGGCCAGCCATTCGGTGCTGCTGATGCGGGCCACCGTGCCCGCCTCGCTGGCTCCGTACGACTCGGTCAGCACCGGGCCGAACCACTCGATCATGGCCCGCTTCATCTCGGGCGGGCAGGCGGACCCGGTGTGGGAGACCTGGACCAGGCTGGAGACGTCGTACCGGGTGCGCGCCTTTTCCGGCAGGGCGAGCAGCCGCTGGAAGTGGGTGGGCACCATCACCGTGGAGGTGACCCGCCACTCGTCGACGCGGCGCAGGAACGCCTCCGCGTCGTATCCGCCGAGTACGACGACCTGTTGACCGGCGACCAGGTGCCGCAGCGATGTCAGCGGCGCGTTGTGCTGCAGCGGGCCGCACACGAGGTGCGGTCCCGGCGGGAAGCCGGCCCTGGCGGCGATCGCGGCCAGGTAGGCGGAGCTGTCGGCGACCGGACCGTCCACCCAGCGCACCTCGGTGCCGCGCGCCCGACCGGTGGTTCCCGATGTGTAGACGAGGGGCGGCCGGGCGGGCCGGTTCATGGGGAGGGTCCGTCCGGCGGGAACCGCCGCGAGCCACAGGTCCCAGTCGAAGGCGTGCCCGATCGCCGGGGTTCCGTGCATGACGAGCGGCAGGCCCAGTTCGCGGGCCGCCTCCAGGGCCGCGACCGCACCGGCGGGTCCGGAGACGATCCCCGTCGCGCCCGCGTCGATGAGCTGGTCGACGAGCTCGCCCACCATCAGCTGCCGGGAGGTGGCCACGGTCCCGACTCCGGCGCGCAGTCCGGCCAGGTGGGCCACCAGAGTGGGTATCGCGTTGTCCCCGAGGACGGCGATCCGGTCGTCGGGGCCGGGCGCGATCTCCAGCAGACGTGCCGCCGCCCGCGCGACCTGGTCGGCGAGCCGGGACCAGGACAGCGCCTCCCCGTCGTCCACCAGGGCGGGCTCGTCGGGTGTCTCCTGGGCGCGACGGTCGAGTGGTAGCAGGGGCATGGCTCCTCCGGCGGCTGCTCGGTCCTCTCCCGCGTCCACGGGAGAGCCGTTGCCGAGACTGTAGCGTTTATCAAGAAAGTACGGAACACTCTCACCGAGACGAAGGCATTCGCACCTGTTCCATGGGCGGTGTGGCCCCTTTCTCTCCATGGTTACTGAATCTTCCGTCTGGTAAGTGTCGGTCTTGGTAAGCGTCCTGAGGAGGACCCATGTCCCAGCCGGATGTGGACACCTGGCGCACACAGGTCAGGCAGTGGCTGGCCACCGTGCTCGAACCGGTCCGGGAGGCGGAGTCCACCGATGACGCCCCTGATCTCGCCGTGTTCCACAACCTCCCCGACGACGAGGAGCGACTCCTGCTGGAGCGCTGCCGCGCCTACCAGCGCGCCCGCTTCGACGCCGGATACCAGGCCCTCACGCTCCCCCGGGCGAACGGCGGCCCTGGCCTGAGCGCCGCCCACGCGATGGCCTTCGCCCAGGAGGAGGCGGCGTTCCAGGTGCCGCCGTCGACCGAGCTGATCAGCGTCACCGTCCGGCTCGTCGGCATGGCCGTCTCCCTGTTCGGGACCGCCGAGCAACGCGACGTCTACGCACGGGCCTTCCTGCGTACGGATCTGCTGGCCTGCCAGCTCTTCAGCGAGCCCGGCGCCGGATCCGACCTGGCCGCCCTGAGCACCCGCGCCCGACAGGAGGCGAGCGAGGACGACCAGGAGGAGAGCGGGGGCGACTGGGTGATCGACGGTCAGAAGGTGTGGACCTCGGGGGCCCAGTTCGCCGACCACGGGCTGCTGCTCGCCCGCACCGATCCGGACGTCGTGAAACAGGCGGGCATCACGGCCTTCCTGGTCCCGATGGACGCCCCCGGTGTGGAGATACGCCCCATCCGCCAGATGAGCGGCGGCGCCTCGTTCAACGAGGTGTTCCTCAGCGGCGTACGTGTTCCGGACCGGCTGCAGATCGGGCGTCCGGGGCAGGGCTGGGAGGTCGCCACCACCACCCTCGCCTTCGAGCGGACCGCCTCCGGCACCGGCAACCGGCGCAAGGGCGGCACCTTCACGGACGTTCTCGCCCTCGCGCGCTCACTCGACCGCACCGGGGACCCGCTGGTCCGCCAGCGCCTCGCCGACCTGTACATCCGCGCCGCGCTGCGCACGGCCACCGTGGACCGGGTCGCCCGGGCGAGCGCCGCCGGCGGCCGACCGGGTCCGGAGGCGTCGCTGACCAAGCTGATGGCCTCCGACCTGCTCACCCGTACCGGACAGGCCGCCGCCGAGCTGATGGGTGCCCGGATCAGCGCCGACACCGGGGAGCCCGGCACGTTCGCCTGGACCCAACACCTACTCGGCGCCCCCGGCTACCGGCTGGCCGGCGGCACCGATCAGATCCAGCGCAACCTGATCGGCGAGCGCGTGCTGAAGCTGCCGGGCGAACCACGGGTGGACCGGGCGCCGTTCTCCGAACTGTCCGGCAACTGAGCCGTAGGCGGCACGCGTGGGGCGACGCCCGCAACACGAAGCCGCCGAACCCGCAAAACCTCAACAACCCCCAACAAGCTAGGAGTGACATCGATGGATCTGGGACTGACAGGTGCGAAAGCGCTGGTGACCGGTGCGAGCCGGGGTATCGGCCGGGCCATTGCGGGAACCCTGGCCGCCGAGGGCTGCGCGCTGGCGCTGTGCGCCCGGGGCGAGGAGGCGCTGGCCAAGGCCGCGGCCGAACTGCGCGGCGAAGGGGCGACGGTGTTCGCCGAGTCCGTCGATGTCACCGACCCGGCCGCGCTGGCGGGTTTCGTGGAGCGGGCGGCCGCCGAACTCGGCGGTCTGGACCTGCTGGTGTCCAACGTGTCGGCGGGCAACGTCAAGGGCCCCGAGTCCTGGGAGGCCAGCCTGCGCGGTGACCTGATCCCGTTCGCCGGGCTGGTCGAAGCGGCACTCCCCTACCTCGAGGCGTCCGAGCGGGCCGCCGTGGTGGCCATCGGCACCACCAACGCCTCCGACACCGCCCGCCCGGCGGGAGCCAACTCGTACTCCGCCCTCAAGGCCGCGGTCGTCCAGCACGCCTCCGCCCTGGCCCACTCCCTCGCGCCCAAGGGCATCCGCGTCAACACCGTCTCGCCCGGCCCGATCGACTTCCCCGGCGGCGCCTGGGAGACCATCCGCACCAGTCGCCCGGAGGTGTACGAGGAGGTGCTCGCCAAGCTGCCGATCGGCCGCTACGGCACCGCCGAGGACGTGGCCGCGGCGGTGGCGTTCCTGCTCGGACGGACCGGTTCCTTCTGCGTCGGCGTCAACCTCGTGGTGGACGGCGGGCTACTGACCCGCGTCCAGTACTGAGCCGTGGCGGGCCCGGCCGGCCGGCTGGACGCCGTGCTGGTCTGCGGTGGCCGGTGGCACGACTTCGACTACGCGCGGCTCCGGCTGCTGGAACTGCTCGGTGACCACCCGCAGGTGCGCACCACCGTCCACCAGGACTACGACTGCGTCGCCGCACTGGAGAACGCCGACCTGGTGGTCACCTACACCTGCGACGTCCGGCCCCGACCGGAACAGCGGGCCGCGCTGGCGCGGTTCGTCGAGCGGGGCGGGCGTTGGCTCGCCCTGCACGGCACCAACTCGGTGATCGAGGAGCCGGTCCGTGGTGGGCCGCGGGTGTTCACCACTCCGCGACTCCTCGGGGAACTCGCCGAAGTGCTCGGCAGCCAGTTTCTCGCCCATCCGCCGATCGGGCCGTACGAGGTACAGGTGACCCGGCCGGATCATCCGCTGGTCGCCGGGATCGAGCCGTTCTCGGTCACCGACGAGCTGTACGTGTGTGAGCTGCACGGGGAGTTGGAGGTGTTGCTGCATGCGGAGTACTCGGGGCCGTGCCGTGGTTTCGCGGAGGGTGACGCGGGTCTCGACGATGTGCGCCGGCCTGTGCTGTATCTGAAGCGGCATGGTCTTGGCGAGGTGTGCTACTTCACTCTCGGGCATTGTCGGGGGCGCTATGACGTGCAGGATCTCGGTGTGGAGGACACCGGGCGGGTGGACCGGGGGCCGTGGGGGACTGCGGAGTTCCTGATGGTGTTGCGGCGGTGTGTGGAGCGGGTTGTGGGGGTGGGGGGCCCGGCGGGCGGCTGAGCGGACCGGGATGCCGCCAGGGTTTTCGCCCCCGCCGCCCCTACCCGACCCATCCCTGGGGGCTGCGCCCCCAGACCCCCGCTTATCGGCCTGAACGGCCTCGTCCTCAAACGCCGGACGGGCTGGGGGGGCCGGAACCAGGCAGGGT
>NZ_JBFAHW010000072.1:0-51137 GCF_040654355.1 Streptomyces sp. NPDC050704
CTGCTGCGCCCCCAGACCCCCGCTTTTCGGCCTGAACGGCCTCGTCCTCAAACGCCGGACGGGCTGAAAGCAAGACAAGCAACTACGGCGTGACCGCGAAGTTCCGCAGAATCGCTGCCGTCAGTTCCGGGTCGCCCTCGGTCTTGAGGCGGTCTGCCACCGACTCCGGTGTCACGCGGCCGCAGGCCAGCCGGAAGTACGTCTCCCAGTCGAGGGTGAGGGTGGCGGCCGGGCCCAGTGAGGGGGTGCCGTCTATCGAACCGCGGCCCTCGGCGTCCACCCGGACCGTGCGCATGAACTCGACGGGCCCGTGGACGTCGAAGACGATCGCCGAGTTCGGCGGCGCGCCCGCGTCCTTGGCGACGATCTTCGGGAGCCTGCCGAGCAGCACGTCGCGGGCGACGTACGCGCCCGGCGAGTCGAGGTTGCCCGGCCGGCCGAGGGCGGTGCGCAGGTCCTGCTCGTGCACCCAGACGTCGTACGCCCGGCTGCGCATGGCCTCTTCGAGGGTGATCTGGGTGCCGAGCGGGCCGCGCACCAGGGTGTCGGGCTGCCGCGACTCGTTCCGCAGCTGACGGTTGCGGCGGATGATCGTGTACTCCAGCTCGGAGGTCATCTCCGGCGCGGTGTGGTGACGGCGGACGTCGACCTGCATCTCCATGTACCGCTGGTGCTCGTTCGTCACGTGGTACAGGTCGCGGGGGAGGGTGTGGATCGGCCGCGGGTCGCCCAGCATCTCGCTGTCCATGCCGATGACATGCGAGACCAGGTCGCGAACCGACCAGCCTGGGCAGGGTGTTCGCCGGTTCCACTCACCCTCCACCAGCGGCGACACCAACTCGGATATCGCGTCGATGGAGTGGGTCCAGGCGTCGGCGTAGGACTGAAGGCTCGGATGCAGACTCACGGAACGGGACCCCTCGGGCGATAGGACGCGGGCAGTGCACAGGCAGCGGGTGTCTTGGGACGCTAAGTTACGCTGCTGCGAGGCACCCCGGCAGTGCTTTCGTGTGACGATCGTAGGCCCGTATCAACGGCTCGAATGCCAGGACGGTGGTAGTGTGCGCGCCTCTCTCCTCCAGATCGCCGTGACCGAGGGCGAATCGGTGGCCGCCCGCAGGCAGCGCGTCGCCTCGCTGGTACGCGAACAGGCCGGTGCCGATCTCGTCGTACTGCCCGAACTGTGGACGACGGGCGCCTTCGCGTTCGAGTCGTTCGGCGCCGAGGCCGAGCCGCTCGAAGGGCCCACGTACGAGGTGATGGCGAAGGCGGCGAGCGACGCGGGCGTGTGGCTGCACGCGGGCTCGATCCCCGAACGGACCGCATCCGACAGCGGCTCCGCCGCGGAGGACGGGCCCCTCTACAACACCTCCCTCGTCTTCTCCCCCGCCGGCGAACTGGCCGCCACCTACCGAAAGATCCACCGCTTCGGCTTCGACAAGGGCGAGGCCGTGCTGATGGGCGCGGGCTCGGAACTGGTCACCGTACGACTGCCGTCGACCACACTCGGCCTCGCTACCTGCTACGACCTCCGCTTCCCCGAACTCTTCCGCGGGCTCGTGGACGCCGGCGCCGAGACCCTCGTCGTCCCGGCCGGCTGGCCCGAGCGCCGCCGCTCGCACTGGACCCTGCTCGCCCGGGCCCGGGCGGTCGAGGACCAGTCGTACGTACTCGCTTGTGGAACGGCCGGTACGCATGCGGGAGTTCCGCAGGCCGGTCACTCGATCGTGGTCGATCCGTGGGGCGAGGTCCTCGCGGAGGCGGGCTCGGACGAGGAGGTCCTCACCGTGGAGTTCGACCCGGCGAAGGTCGGCGTGACACGGGAACAGTTCCCAGCGCTGAAGGACCGGTTGCTGGGGCTCGACACGCCCCGGCGTTGAGGCCGCCCGGCGTCAGTCGTTCCTCCGGCGTCAGTCGTCCGCCCGGCGTCAGTCGTCCTCCCGCTCCTTCTCCGCGAGGTGGATGACGCACACCGCCACCGCGATCAGCAGCGCCGGGTCCGCGTCCTCCCGTACGACGTCGACCCCGTACGTCTCCCGCAGCCGCAGCCACCGCCGTGAGATGTGCGCCAGCAGTTCCCCGTCGTACTCGACGGCGAACTCACGGTCGAGGATCTTGCCGCTGACGTCCAGCTCGGTGCCGTCGGTGAGGGCCACGCGGTAGTGGTTGCGCAGCAACGACAGCCGTTTGCGCCGGATGGTCGCCAGCGGCTCGCCGTCCCGCTCGATGACCATCGTGTCGCGCAGGGCGAGCATCTTCTGCCGGATGTCGATGAGGACGCGCCCCTGCGGGTCCTTCAGCTCGAAGGTGTCCCGCAGCCGCATAGCCTTGCCGTCGACGAGGAACACCTTCCGCCCGTGCTCGTCCTCGATCCAGTAGTCGTCACCGATGCCGAGGAGCCGGTCGCGTACCAGGAATCTCATACGGACAGGGCTTCCCCGGTGGCGGGTCCGAAACGCCGCCGGTAGGCCGACGGGCTGAGCCCGGTCTCGCGCCGCACGCGCGCGCGTAGGTTCGCGGCCGTGCCGAGCCCGCTCCTCTCGGCCACCACGTCGAGCCGCTCCTCCCCGCGCTCGATCAGCCGGCAGGCGAGGGCCACCCGCTCCCCCGTGAGCCAGGCCAGCGGAGTGGTCCCCAGCTGTGCGCGGAAACGGCGGTGGAGCGTGGCGGGGGAGACGGCCGCGCGGGCCGCCAGGTCCGCCACCGTCAGCGCCTCCCCCAGCCGCTCCTGCGCCCACACCAGCAGCGGCCCCAGCGACTCGTCGGGCACCTCCGGCACCGGCCGCTCCACGAACTGGCGCTGGCCGCCGTCGCGATGGGCGGCGAAGACGAGCCTGCGGGAGACATGGTTGGCGATCTCGGCGCCGTGGTCGCGGCGCCACAGGTGCAGCCCGAGGTCGAGCGCGGCGGCACTGCCGGCGGCGGTGAGGATGTCACCCTCGTCGACGAACAGCACGTCGGGCTCCACCAGGACCTTCGGATGCAGTTCGCGGAACGAATCGGCCCACAGCCAGTGCGTGGTGGCCCGCCGCCCGTCCAGCACCCCGGCCTCGGCGAGCGCGAAACTGCCGGTGCAGAAGCTCAGGACGCGGGCTCCACGCGCGTGCGTGCGGCGGATCGCGTCGAGTACGGCGCCGCCGCGCGGCACGACGTTGTCCGGACGGCCGGGTACGACGAGGGTGTCGGCGTCGTCCACGGCGTCCAGGCCGCTCGCCCCGGCCAGGGTGAAGAACCCGTGGTTCATCCGCACCTCGGGAGTCGGCGTGCACAGCGTCACCTCGTACAGCGGGTGTTCCAGCCCCAGTTCGGGCCGCGGCAGCCCGAAGAGCTCGGTGGCCACGCCGACCTCGAACGGGTTGGTGCCCTCGTCGACGATCACGGCCACTCGATGAGGACGAGAGGGACGAGAGGGACGAGAAGGACGAGAGGGTTGAAAGGGCTGAGAGGATTCTTGCGGCATGTGCGATTTCTAGCACTCGTGCGGCGGTTCCACCACGCCCGACGATGAGCCCATGGATCCCATCTCGCTGTCCGCCGCCCTCGCCTCCTTCGCCGAGCGGTGGAGCCCGCGCATCGTCACCGCCGTCAACGACTACGACGTACGCGTCGCGAAGGTCGAGGGCGAGCACGTGTGGCACGTCCACGACCACACCGACGAGTTCTTCCTGGTCCTGGCGGGCGAGCTGCACATCTCCCTGCGGGAGACGGCGGGCGAACGCACGGTCGTCCTCCCCAAGGGCTCGGTCTTCACCGTCCCACGCGGCACGGAACACAAGCCGTACGCGCCGCGGGCGACCGAGATCCTCGTCTTCGAACCCACCGGCACCTTCTCGGTCGGCGACCGCCACGACGAGGTACCGGATCACGTGGACGCGACGGTCGGCCACGCGCTGGCCTGACCTCTCCCTGACCTGTCACCGACGGGACGTATCGCACGTCTGGCCGCACGTCTGGCCGCACGTCTGGGCGGCATGGCCGATCAGGCGCCGTAACCGTCGCTGTACCCGCCCCTGTTGTGGTGCCGTTCCTCGTCGATCACCGGTGTGTGCGGCGGCACCACGACCCGGCGCCGCTTGGCGATGCTGCTGAACGTCGCCACACCGATCAGCCCGACGATCATGAAGATGATGCCGACCAGGTCGAGGTTGACCCCCTGCATGTCCCAGTCGGTCGCGAACGTGAGGATCGCCCCGGTGGCGATCAGAATGATGCACCCGCCCAGGCCCATGGGTGTCGCCTCCTGTAAACCAGCACAGTGTCGTTCCGGGCCAACCCCGAGTACCCGACGCCATCCTGGCCATGCAGGCGACAGGGTTAGCCCTCCAGGAACGCCACCAGCGCGTTCGCCAGCAGGAACGGGTCGGCCGCGCCGCACAGTTCGCGCGCGCTGTGCATCGACAGGATGGCCACGCCGATGTCGACCGTCTTGATGCCGTGGCGGGCCGCGGTGATGGGGCCGATGGTCGTGCCGCAGGGCATGGAGTTGTTGGAGACGAAGGTCTGGAAGGGCACGCCGGCCTTCTCGCAGGCGGCCGCGAAGACGGCCCGGCCCGAACCGTCCGTCGCGTAGCGGTTGTTGACGTTCACCTTGAGGATCGGGCCGCCGCCCGCGCGCGGGTGGTGCGTCGGGTCGTGCCGCTCGGCGTAGTTCGGGTGGACGGCGTGACCCGTGTCGGAGGAGAGGCAGACCGTGCCGGCGAAGGCGCGGGCTCTGTCCTCGTACGCCCCGCCGCGCGCGAACACCGAACGCTCCAGCACGCTGCCGAGCAGCGGGCCGTCCGCGCCGGTGTCCGACTGCGAACCGTTCTCCTCGTGGTCGAACGCCGCGAGGACCGGGATGTACGGGAGTTCTGTGCCCTCTGTGCCCTCTGTGCCCTCTGTGCTCTCGGCGGTCGCCACGGCCGCCAGCGCCGCCGTGCCGGCGTGCACGGACAGCAGGTTGTCCATGCGCGGGCCCGCGAGCAACTCCTGGTCGCGGCCCAGGTAGGCGGGCGGTTCGATGGAGTGCACCATCAGGTCCCAGCCGGTGGACTCGCCCTCGGCAAGCCCCGACTCCTGCTCCAGGAAGCGGATCAGGTCGCCGTCGAGCACGTCGTCGCCGAGACCCCAGATGGGCTGCAGATGCCGCTGCTTGTCGAGCTTGAGGCCTTCGGAGGTGACGGAACGGTCCAGGTGGATGGCGAGTTGGGGGACGCGCAGCAGCGGCCGGTCGATGTTCACCAGCCGCGTCGAGCCGTCCCGGAGCGACAGCCGCCCGGCGAGGCCGAGGTCCCGGTCGAGCCAGGAGTTGAGCAGCGGGCCGCCGTAGACCTCGACCGCGACCTGCCGCCAGCCGTGCGCGCCGCTGTCGGGCCGCGGCTTCACCCGCAGGTTGGGGGAGTCGGTGTGCGCCCCGACGATCCGGAAGGCCGTGTGCGGCTCGGCGCTCTCCGGCACGTACCAGGCCACGATCGCGCCGCCGCGCAGCACGTACTTGCCGCCGCTCGTCCCGTCCCACGCGTCCGTCTCCGCGACCTGCCGGAAGCCCGCCTTCTCCAGCCGCTCGGCCGCGTTCGCCACCGCGTGGTACGGGGACGGGCTCGCCGCCAGGAAGGACATGAGGTCGTCGGTGTGGCCGCGATCGAAGCGTGGGGGTGTGCGCATGGGTTCACCTTAACGACGTACGAGGGCCCGTTCCCGGGGATGGGAACGGGCCCTCGTAAGGGGTGCGGACAAAGGGTGAGCGGGTGGGGAAAATCCGCCGCGAACCGGCGAAGCGACGGATCCGAGCCCCTCGGGCGATGGCTAGAAGGCGGCCTCGTCCAGCTCCATCAGGTCCAGCTCCACACCCTCGGCGAGCTTGCGCGCACCGGCGACACCCGGCAGGACGTTCGCCGCGAAGAACTTCGCCGCCGCGATCTTGCCGGTGTAGAACTGCTTGTCCTTGGCCGGGGCCGTCTCCAGCTTCTCGGCCGCGACGGCGGCACCCTTCAGGAGCAGGTAGCCGACGATCACGTCACCCGACGCCATCAGCAGGCGGGTCGTGTTGAGGCCGACCTTGTAGATGTTCTTGACGTCCTGCTCGGTCGCCGCGAGGTCGGTGAGCATGAGACCGACGATGGCCTCCAGCTCGACGGCCGCCTCGGCGAGGTGCTCGCGGGCGCCGGCCAGCTCCTCGCCGCCGGTGCCGAGCGCCAGGAACTTCTTGATGTCCTCGGCCAGCGCGTTCAGCGCCGCACCCTGGTTGCGGACGATCTTCCGGAAGAAGAAGTCCTGGCTCTGGATCGCGGTCGTGCCCTCGTACAGGGTGTCGATCTTGGCGTCGCGGATGTACTGCTCGACCGGGTACTCCTGCAGGAAGCCAGAGCCGCCGAAGGTCTGCAGCGACTGGGCGAGCTGCTCGTAGCCCTTCTCCGAGCCGTAGCCCTTCACGATCGGCAGCAGCAGGTCGTTGAGGGCCTCGAGAGCGGCGGTGTCCTCGCCCGCGGCCTCCTGGACCTGGATGTCGTCCTGCAGCGCCGCGGTGTACAGCACGAGGGCGCGCATGCCCTCCGCGTACGCCTTCTGCGTCATCAGCGAGCGGCGCACGTCCGGGTGGTGCGTGATGGTGACCTTGGGCGCGGTCTTGTCCATGAACTGCGCGAGGTCGGGGCCCTGGACGCGCTCCTTGGCGTACTCCAGCGCGTTCAGGTAGCCCGTCGACAGCGTGGAGATCGCCTTCGTGCCGACCATCATGCGGGCGAACTCGATGACGCGGAACATCTGGCGGATGCCGTCGTGCTTGTCGCCGATCAGCCAGCCCTTGGCGGGGTGGCGGTCGCCGAACGTCAGCTCGCAGGTGTTGGAGGCCTTCAGGCCCATCTTGTGCTCGACGTTCGTGGCGTACACGCCGTTGCGCTCGCCCAGCTCGCCGGTCTCGAAGTCGAACTCGTGCTTCGGTACGAGGAAGAGGGACAGGCCCTTGGTGCCGGGTCCGGCGCCCTCGGGGCGGGCGAGCACGTAGTGGAGGATGTTCTCCGACATGTCGTGCTCACCGGACGTGATGAACCGCTTCACGCCCTCGATGTGCCAGGAGCCGTCCTCCTGCCGGACCGCCTTGGTACGGCCCGCGCCCACGTCCGAACCGGCGTCCGGCTCGGTGAGCACCATGGTGGAGCCCCACTGCTTGTCCACGGCGATCTTCGCGATGCGCTTCTGGACCTCGTTGCCCTCCTCGAAGAGGACGCCCGCGAAGGCCGGTCCCGACGAGTACATCCAGATCGCCGGGTTCGCGCCGAGCAGCAGCTCCGCGTACGCCCAGATCAGGGAGCGGGGGGCGGTGGTGCCGCCGATCTCCTCGGGCAGGCCGAGACGCCAGTACTCGGCGTCCATGAAGGTCTGGAAGCTCTTCTTGAACGACGCCGGTACCGGAGCGGTGTTGGTCTCCGGGTCGAAGACCGGCGGGTTGCGGTCGGCGTCCGCGAAGGACTCCGCAAGCTCGTTCTCCGCGAGCCGGGTCATCTCTTCGAGGATGCTCTTGGCGGTCTCCGTGTCCATCTCCGCGAACGGGCCGGTGCCGTACAGCTTGTCGCGCCCGAGCACCTCGAAGAGGTTGAACTCGATGTCGCGGAGATTCGACTTGTAGTGCCCCATGGCGACGGCTCCGTTAAAGGGTCGGGGAGGTGGTGATTCCTCGTACCGGGTTCGTGTCTGGTGCGCATCTGGTTCGCGTACCAACCAGTAGCCATGATGATGCTACCCGTCGGTAATAAGAATCAACCCCTGGGCGCCCAAATGTGAGCAGGGTCTACATTCGGACGCCGTCGACCGACTCCGCCACCTGTTCGACGAAACCTTCGGTGAAATCGACGACGGGCCCGGTCCCTCCCGGGCCGGATCCCGCTCCCCGCATAAGCCGATGCGGCACCCGGCCGTCCCGCCCCGTCGGTACCCTTGCCCCCATGTACGGCTATGACCAGAACGCGGGACCGGGGCAGCAGTACGCGCAGCCCCAGCCGCCGCCGCAGCAGCAGATGCCCGGCGGTGTCGGCGGATACGGCCAGCAGCCGCTCTATCCCGAGCCCTCGCCGCCGTCCCTGGCGGACGCGGTGCGCGCGTTCACCACGGGGTCGCTGACCCCCGAGGACTTCCAGCAGGTCTTCGCCACCTCCAAGGTCTACTGCCCGCGCGGTGACAACCCCGGCTTCCTGGCGCTGCACAACACGCAGCAGCCCGTGATCCCGATGTTCACCTCGCTCAAGGAGCTGCGCCGGTACGCCGGCAAGGAGTCCAAGTACTTCGTGATCACCGGCGCGGAGGTGATCGACCTGCTCCCCACCGGCTACGGCTTCGTGCTCGACATGGAGGGTGAGCACCGCATCGTCTTCGACGCGAAGGCGGTCGAACAGATGGTCGATTTCGCGATGCGCCGCATGTATGGCTGACGACCCCGCGAGACAGGTCGCGCGCCCGGAGGGAATGTCCTCCGGGCGTTCTGTGTTCCGGGTGGCAAGAAGTTCTAGATTCAACTAAACTCGGAGCACAAAGGAGGTACCGACATGCCTGCAGTGACCGTCGAGAACCCGCTGACCCTGCCCCGTGTGACGGCGTCGGCCGAGGCCGTCGCCCGCCCCGTGCTCGCCGTGACCGACGCGCCGAGCGGTTTCGAGGGTGAGGGTTTCCCGGTCCGCCGCGCGTTCGCCGGGATCAACTACAAGTATCTCGACCCGTTCATCATGATGGATCAGATGGGCGAGGTGGAGTACGCGCCGGGGGAGCCCAAGGGCACCCCCTGGCACCCCCACCGCGGCTTCGAGACCGTGACGTACATCATCGACGGCATCTTCGACCACCAGGACAGCCAGGGCGGTGGCGGCACGATCACCAACGGCGACACGCAGTGGATGACGGCGGGCTCGGGCCTGCTGCACATCGAGGCTCCGCCGGAGTCGCTCGTCGTGTCCGGCGGGCTCTTCCACGGGCTCCAGCTGTGGGTGAACCTGCCGGCCAGGGACAAGATGATGGCGCCGCGCTACCAGGACATCCGCGGCGGCCAGGTCCAGCTGCTCACCACCCCCGACGGCGGCGCGCTGCTGCGGGTCATCGCCGGTGAGCTGGACGGCCACGAGGGCCCCGGCATCACGCACACGCCGATCACCATGATCCACGCGACCGTGGCGCCCGGCGCCGAGATCACGCTGCCGTGGCGCGAGGACTTCAACGGGCTCGCGTACGTGCTGGCCGGGCGCGGCAGCGTCGGCGCGGAGCGCAAGCCCGTGCACATGGGGCAGACGGCCGTCTTCGGCGCGGGCTCCTCGCTGACCGTCCGCGCGGACGAGCGGCAGGACTCCAACACTCCGGACCTGGAGGTCGCCATCCTGGGCGGGCAGCCGATCCGCGAGCCGATGGCCCACTACGGGCCGTTCGTGATGAACACCAAGGCAGAGCTTCAGCAGGCCTTCGAGGACTTCCAGAAGGGGCGCCTGGGTACGGTCCCGGCGGTTCACGGGATGTCGGAGGGCGGGCTCTAGAACTCGCCGGAACCAGCTGCTGACGAGCCCCGTCCGAACCTGGACGGGGCTCGTTCGTGCGGGAAGCCCAGGTCATCGGCCTGCGCTGTCAGTACGTGCTCCGGGCCGGCGCAACTGCAGCCGTCCGCGGGAACCCCGGTTTCAGAGCGCTGAAAGCATCCTGAAACCGCGTTGAATGCGCCCTGCCGCAACCTCTGGGGCATGACGACACCGACACCAGCCACTCCGACTCCGACTCCGACACAGCACTCTCCCGCCATCGTGGCCAAGGGGCTGCGCAAGGCCTACGGGGACAAGACGGTCCTCGACGGCATCGACCTGGCGGTGCCGGCCGGCACGGTCTTCTCCCTGCTCGGGCCGAACGGCGCCGGCAAGACCACCGCCGTCAAGATCCTCTCCACGCTCATCACGGCCGACGCCGGTGAACTGCACGTCGGCGGCCACGATCTGGCCACCGACCCGCACGCCGTGCGGGCCGCGATCGGCGTCACCGGGCAGTTCTCCGCCGTCGACGGCCTGATCACCGGCGAGGAGAACATGCTCCTCATGGCGGACCTGAACCACCTGCCCAAGCGGGAGGGCCGGCGGGTCGCCGCCGAACTGCTCGAACGCTTCGACCTGGTGGAGGCCGCGAAGAAGCCCGTCTCCACCTACTCCGGAGGTATGAAGCGCCGCCTCGACATCGCCATGACGCTGGTCGGCGATCCGCGGATCATCTTCCTCGACGAGCCGACCACCGGGCTCGACCCGCGCAGCCGCCACAACATGTGGGGGATCATCCGCGAGCTGGTCTCCGACGGCGTCACCGTCTTCCTCACCACCCAGTACCTGGAGGAGGCCGACGAACTCGCCGACCGCATCGCGGTGCTCAACGACGGCAGGATCGCCGCCGAGGGCAGTGCCGACGAGCTGAAGAGGCTCGTCCCGGGCGGGCACGTGCGGCTGCGGTTCGCCGACCCGGTCGCGTACCAGTCGGCCGCCGTCGCGCTGCGCGAAGTCACCCGCGACGACGAGTCGCTGTCCCTGAGCATCGCCAGCGACGGCAGCCAGCGCGAACTGCGGGCCATCCTCGACTGGCTGGACTCGGCCGGCATCGAGGCGGACGAGCTGACCGTGCACACCCCCGACCTCGACGACGTGTTCTTCGCCCTGACCAGCGGCACCGACCGGCCCAAGACCAACCGGCCCAAGACCAACCAGGCCAACCAGACCAAGGAGACCGTCCGATGAGCACCCCCCTGGCTCCCGCCCGCCCGTCCCGGATCTCCCTCGCCGTACGCGACTCGAACACGATGCTGCGCCGCAACCTGCTGCACGTACGGCGCTACCCGTCCCTGACCCTGAACCTGCTGCTCACGCCGATCATGCTGCTGCTGCTCTTCGTCTACGTCTTCGGCGGCGTGATGAGCGAGGGCATCGGTGGCGGCGGCGCGGACCGCTCCGACTACATCGCCTATCTCGTCCCGGGCCTCCTGATCATGACCATCGGCTCCACCGTGATCGGGGCCGCGGTGTCCGTCTCCATGGACATGACCGAGGGCCTCATCGCCCGCTTCCGTACGATGGCGGTCTACCGCGGTTCCGTGCTCGTCGGGCACGTCGTCGGCAGCGTGCTGCAGGTGCTGGCCAGCCTGGTCCTCGTCGGTGCCGTCGCCGTCGCCATCGGCTTCCGGTCCACCGACGCGACCGCCCTGGAGTGGCTGGCGGCGTTCGGACTGCTCACGCTGTTCACCCTGGCGCTCACCTGGATCGCGGTCGGGATGGGCATGGCCAGCCCGAACCCCGAGGCGGCCAGCAACATGGCGACGCCGCTGATCCTCCTCCCGCTCATCTCGTCCGCCTTCGTCCCCATCGACGCGATCCCGGGCTGGTTCCAGCCGGTCGCCGAGTACCAGCCGTTCACGCCGGCCATCGAGACCCTGCGCGGCCTGCTGCTCGGCACCGAGATCGGCAACAACGGGTGGATCGCGATCGCCTGGTGCGTCGGCCTGACCGTGCTCGGCTACCGCTGGTCGACGTCGCTGTTCAACCGCGACCCGAAGTAGCGGTAACCGCCATGACAGCCCGGGCGGCCTCCCGCAACTCGTCCCGTCCCAGGGCGGCGTACTCCGACACCGCGTCGGCGTACGCCGCCCTGGCCGTGTTCCCGGCGGCCTCGACCGCCTTCCGGGCGCGGTCCGACGACATCGTCGGCTGGAAATCGCGCAGCACCCGCAGCCGGTCGGCCAGCGCGATCATCCGTACGGTGGCCGAGGCGTCGTCGCCGGAGGCGAGCCCCGCCATGCCGAGCGCGTGCAGCGCGGTCCCGAACACGGACAACTCCATGTGCGAGCCGGACGGGTCGGAGAGCAGGGTCCGCAGCCCCTGCCGCAGCCGGTCGACCGGCTGCGCGACCAGTTCGAGACGGCCGGCGTGCGCGTGCGCCGTCACTGCCACCGACAGGGTCTGCAGCACCCACCGGTCGAAGAAGGGGTCGTCGCCGTGTGCCGAGTCGACTTCGGGCAGCGGCTGCACGGCGCTGCGCCACAGGCCGAGCCCGACCTCCGTCAGTCCGCGGGCGAGCGCGATCTCGGCGCGCCCGAGGAGGTCCATACCGTAGGCCTCCTGCTTCGAGGTGTCGGCGCTCTCCGCCTCCCGCAGCCAGTACTCGGCCTCGTCGGGGTCGCCGCGGTGCAGACAGGCGAGGACGAGGCCCCAGCGGATGCCGATGAGGTCGTGCTCGTCGCCGACCCGCGGCAGCGTCTGGAGCGCCGCCCTGAGATGTTCGTACGCGGCCTCGCCCCGCTCCGTCTGCAAGTACAGCTCGCTCAGCCGGGAGTGGCCCATGAGCTGCAGGAACGGGTTGTCGACCGGCGCCAGTTCGGCGATGATCCGCCGAGCCGAGGCGAGCGCGCGGTCGAGGTCGTGCTCCGACTCCCAGACGTAGGTGGCGACGCACTCCGCGATGCCGGCGAGCAGCGGCTGCTCGCTCTCGCAGAGCTCGCGCAGCCCTTCGTAGTCGGGCGGCAGCATCTCGGGGACCGCGCTCAGCACTATCGCGATGGCGCGCATCAGTGTGTCCGGTGGGGCCGGGGGCAGCCGCCGGAGGGTGACGAGCTGGCGTACGGCGGCCGGGCCGTAGCCCATGAACAGGCTCGTCGTGCACAACACCGCGGCGGCGCGGGCTACTTCGACGTATTCGGGCTCGGGGTCGTAGTGCGACAGCGGCGGTCCGGTGTCCGCGGCGAGGGCGGTGAGGCGGGGGTAGTTGGAGCCGATGGACCACAGGGCGGCGAGGACGGCGGTGAGGGCGGCGATGGCGGGGCCGTCCGTACGGGCCAGGGCGTGCCGCAGGGCCAGTACGAGGTTGTCCTGCTCGGCCCTGATCCGCTCCAGGTCACTCAACGGTTCCGAGCGGAAGAGCCAGTCGTGGTACGCGACCCCGAAGTCCCGTGCCCAGGCGAGGAACCGGCCGATGGCCGCGTCCTCCTCGCCCGCCTCCGCGCGACGGGCCGCACTGAACGCCCGTACGGTCTCCAGCATCCTGAACCGCACACCGGCCGGGGTCTCGGCGACGGTGAGCAGTGACTGATCGGCCAGCTGCTCCAGCAGGAACAGCGCGTCCTCGCCCATCACTTGTTCCGCCGCTTCACCGGAGAAGCCGCCGGGGAAGAGGGACAGCGTGCGCATGGCTGCCCTGGCCTCGTCGTCGAGGAGGTTCCAGCTCCAGTCCACGACCGCGTGCAGCGTGCGGTGGCGTTCCGGGGCGTCCCGTGCCCCGCCGCGCAGCAGCGCGAACCGGTCGCCGAGGCGGCGCGCTATCTCCGGCACCGACAGCACCCGTACGCGCGCCGCGGCCAGCTCCACGGCGAGCGGCAGCCCGTCGAGGTGGCGGCACAGCCCGGCCACCGCGTCCGGCGGCAGCTCCACACCGGGCCGGGCGGCCCGGGCCCGCTGCGTGAACAGTTCGACCGAGGTGTCGAGCCCGAGTTCCGGCAGCGCGTACACCGCCTCCGAGGTGAGGCCGAGCGGGGCCCGGCTGGTGGCGAGCACCCGCAGGTCCTTCGAGGACGAGACCAGGGCCTGTACGAGGTCGGCGGCGCCCCGGACGACCTGCTCGCAGTTGTCGAGGACCAGCAGTGCGGGCCCGGAGCCGAGCACGCCGAGGATGCCGGACACCGGGTCGCCCAGGGTGTTGCCGCTCATGGCGCCGGGCCGTCCCTCGCCCGCGCCGAGCGCGGCGGCCACCTCCGCGGCCACGTCCGCGTCCGCGGTGACGCCGGCGAGCGGTACGAAATACACCAGGCGCTGCTCGGCGCGGCGGCTGACGGCGTACGCGAGCCGGGTCTTGCCGAGGCCGCCGGGGCCGCCGACGGTGACGGCGCGGGAGGCGCGCAGCAGCCGCTGCACCGCCGCGATGTCCTCGTCCCTGCCGAGCAGCGGATTCGGCTCGTGCGGCACGCCGTGCCTGGCCACGGGCGCCTCGCCGCGCAGCAGCTCCCGCTGTACGGCCTTGAGCCCGGCGCCCGGATCCGTGCCGAGCGTGTCGCGCAGCTCGCGGCGGTACGCCTCGTACCGGGTCAGCGCGGCGGACGGGCCCGCCGTCGCCGCCTCGCCGCGCAGCAGCTCGGCGAGCAGCTCCTCGTCGCGCGGATGCTCCGCGGCGGCCACGGCCAGCGGCCCGGCCGCCTCCGCGTGCCGTCCAAGGCGGGCGAGCGCGAGTGCCCGGGCGCGGACGAGCGTGCCGCGGACGGGGGCGCGTTCGGCGCGCAGCGCGGCGACGGGGTCGTCGCTGTCGCCGCCGCCTCCTTCCGCGGCCCCCTCCCACAGCGCGAGCCCGGCCTCCGCCGCGGCCAGCGATCCCGCGTGGTCGCCGGCCCTGGCCCGGTCCGCGCTCGTGGCGGCGTGCAGCAGCAGGGCGGAGGTGTCGACCTGGTCCTCGGCGAGGGTGAGCCGGTACCCGGTCGGCGTGCTGACGACGACGTCGGTGCCCAGCTGCGCCCGCGCCCTGGACACGAGGACCTGCACGGCCTTTCCCGGCCGCTCCGGCAACTCGTCCGGCAGCCACAGCCCTGCCACCAGCCGCTCGATGCCGCAGCCCGTACGCAGGTCGCCCGCGAGCAGCGCGAGTAGGCCGCGGAGCCGGGGCGCGGTGACCTCCTGCCCGCGATAGGCGACACGCGGCAGCAGAGTCAGGTCGATGGTCACCCGTGCAGATTAGCCAAGCCCCACCCACCAAAACCCCCACCACAGGCCCGAACTCCGGCCGCCCGCAAGGCCGGCGCCACGGCGGGCCCGCCAGCCTGGGAGGTCACCGACCCGCGCGGCCACTGGCCCGGGCGTCCGCCGCCCCCGAGCGGTCGCCGCCCCCGGGCGCCTGCCAACCCAGTTGCCCGCAGACCCGCGCGCCTACCGACCCGGGCGGTCGCCGACCAGCGCGTCCGCCGCACCCGGGTGCCTGCTAACTCGGGTGCCTGCCGACCCGGGCGGTCGCCGACCAGCGCGCCCACTGCACCCGCGCGTCCGCCGCACTCGGGCGGTCGCCAACCCGGGTGCCTGCCAGCCTGGGCGGTTGCCGACCCCGCGCGCCCGCCACCCCGCGCGCCCGCCCCACCCCCGCCAACCGACCCCGCCACCGTCCGCGCAGCCCGTGCCACCGCCCGCCGCCCGCGGGGAGCGATGGCAGGCCAACCACCCGCCTCCATCAAGCCCCGCAAGACCCCCATCAAGCCCCGCCCAGCCTCGCCCCCAGCCCTACCCAGCCCCGCACAGGCCCCGCAGGGACCCGTATCGTCCCGGCCGTTCACGGGAATGCCGTGGGGGCGGGTTGTAAGATCTGCGCAGTCTCGGCGGCGGCCGGTCCGGCATCTTCGGCGACGTCGGGCGGCCCACGCGTCTTCGGCGCTCCTTGTCCGGTTGAGGCTGTTCCCATGGGACGGTCCGGCCGCCTCACGAACGGCTGGCAGCGTGCAGGCCCTGCGCCCTCTCCTCCCCGAACCCGTCCGGCGGCTGGCCGCCTGGTGTGTCGTCGTCCTGCTGGTCATCGCCGTGGTGTCCGTCGGGATACGGCTGGCCATCGAGATCAGGACGGCCGTCATCCCGGTCCTCCTCGCGCTGCTCGGCACCGCGCTGCTCGGCCCGGTCCACCAGCGCCTGGTCAGGGCGAAGGTCAACCGCTCCCTCGCGGCGGGCCTGACCTGCCTGGCCGTGCTGGCGGTCGTCGGCGGAGCGGCGTACATCGTCGTCACCGCGCTCATCGACACCGGTGACCAGATCGTCGCCTCGCTCAAGGACGCCGCCACCTCGCTCAACGAACGCTTCGGCACGGCGGGCACCTCGCTGGAGGACCTGGTCGACAACGGCCGGGAGCTGCTGGGCAAGTTCGGCGGCAGCGCGGCGTCCGGGGTGCTCAGCGGGATCAGCGTCGTCACCGAGTGGATCACGATGGCGGTGCTGGCGCTGTTCCTCGTCTTCTTCTTCCTCCGGGACTCCCACCGCGCGGTCGGCGCCCTGCGCGGGTTCACCACGCCGGGCAGCGCCGACCTCGTCGAAGCCATGGCCCGGCGCGCCTACGCGGGCGTGGAGGGCTTCATGCGCGGGACGACGGTCATCGCGCTGATCGACGCCGTCTGCATCACCGTGGGCCTGCTGATCCTGCAGGTGCCCGGCGCGGTCGGCCTCGGCGCGCTCGTCTTCGTCGGCGCGTACATCCCCTACCTCGGCGCCTTCATCTCCGGCGCGGTGGCCATCCTGGTCGCCTTCGCCGACCGGGGCCTCGCCATCGGGCTGTGGGCGCTCGGCGTCGTCCTCGCGGTCCAGGTCCTGGAGGGCAACGTGCTCCAGCCGATGGTCCAGAGCCGCACGGTCCAGATGCACCCCGCGGTCGTCCTGCTGTCGATCACCGCGGGCGCCTCGGTGGCGGGAATCCTCGGCATGCTCCTCGCCGTACCCCTCACGGCGGCCGTGTTCGGCGTGCTCGCCGAGCTGCGGACCCGTTACAGCCCGGCAGGTTCCCCCGAGGATCCCCCGGCGGGCTCCCCCTCGGATCCCCCGGCGGATATCTCGCCGGCCGCGGACTCGTAGAGCTCGAACCAGATGCTCTTGCCCTCGCCCCGGGGGTCCACGCCCCACGCGTCCGCGAGCAGGTCCATCAGCATCAGTCCCCGCCCCGAGGACGCCAGTTCACCGGGGTGCCGCTTGTGGGGCAGGTCGTCGCTCCGGTCCGTCACCTCGACCCGCAGCCGACGGGAAGCATGGGAACCCGGCTCACCCGCTCCACCCGCTCCACTCGCCGCACCCGTCCCACCGGTCATTTCGGCTACGAGCAACGCGTCCCCGTCCGTGTGGACGAGCACGTTCGTGACCATCTCGGAGACCAGCAGTACCGCCGAGTCGACCTGGTCGGCGGAGGCCCAGTCGTGGAGGAGTTCGCGCATCTGCTGCCGGGCTCCCGCGACCCGCTCGGGCTCGGCCTGCGCGACGGTCAGCATGGTGCGGCGCACGGAAGGCCGTACGGTCACGCTGTCGGCGCAGCCGCATCCCTCCCCCTCCCGGCAGAGCAGCAGCACCGCTATGTCGTCCTCGCGGCGGTCCACCAGCGGCCCGGTCGTGTGGTGCGAGGAGGGCCCGAGTACGGCCTGGACCAGTGCGTCGGCGAGGGACTCCAGGTCGCCGTCGTGGCTCTCCAGGATCTGGCGTATGCGGCGCCAGCCGGTGTCCAGGTCGTGCCCGCCGGTCTCGATGAGCCCGTCCGTGCAGATCAGCATGGTCTCGCCCGGCTCCAGGAGGAGCCGCGTCGTCGGATAGTCGGCGTCCGGGTCTATGCCGAGCGGCAGCCCGCCCGCGGTAGGCCGTGTCAGCACGGTCCCGTCGGCCATGCGTATCGCCGGGTCCGGATGCCCGGCCCGGGCTATCTCCAGGACGCCGTTCTCCGGATCGACCTCCACGTACAGGCAGGTCGCGAAGCGCAGGTCCGTCATCTCCTCGTCGTACGTGATCCCGTACAGGAAGCGTGAGGCGCGCGAGAGGACCGCGTCCGGGCGGTGGCCCTCGGAGGCGTACGCCCGCAGCGCTATCCGGAGCTGGCCCATCAGCCCGGCGGCGCGCACGTCATGGCCCTGGACGTCGCCGATGACCAGGGCGAAGCGGCCGCCACCGGAGTTCGTCCGGGAGGTGCCCCCGGGCAGCGGGATCATGTCGTACCAGTCGCCGCCCACCTGGAGCCCGCCGCCCGTCGGGACGTACCGGGCCGCGACGCTCATCCCCGGGATCTGCGGTCCCAGGGTGGGCAGCATCGAGCGCTGGAGGCCGTCCGTGAGCTCCCGTTCGGACTCGGCGACGCCGGCCCGGGACAGCGCCTGCGCCAGCATCCGCGCCACCGTCGTCAGCACCGAGCGCTCGTCGGGCGTGAAGGTGACCGGGTACGTGAAGGCCGCCATCCACGCGCCCATCGTGCGGCCCGCGACCGTGAGCGGCAGGAACGCCCAGGACTGGCGGCCGAAGTGCTGGGCGAGCGGCCAGGAGGCGGGGTAGCGCGATTTGTAGGCCTCCGGCGAGGAGAGGTAGACGGCCCGGCCGGTGCGGACCACCTCGGCGGCCGGATAGTCGGTCTCCAGCGGCATGTGCAGGAACGGGCGCTCGTCCTCCGGCTGCTGCCCGTGGTGGCCGATGACCGTCAGCCGGTCGCCCTCCGCGCCGAACACCGCGAGCCCGTCCGGCGAGAAGCCCGGCATCGACAGGCCGGCCGCGACCCGCAGCACCTCCTCCGTGGACCGCGCCTCGGCCAGCGCGCGCCCCGCGTCCAGCAGGAACGCCTCGCGCGAGCGGCGCCAGTCGCCCGTGACGGGCGTGCGCGCGGCGGTGCCCGGCGGCGGCTCGGTGACCTCCTGGAGGGTGCCGATCAGCTCGTACGCGCCGGTGTGCCGGTCGATCGACGACTTGGAGCGGCTGCGTACGGTACGGATCACGCGGCCCTGCTCGTCCATGACCCGCAGCCGGAGCTCGGCGAGCGTGCCCTCGGCGGCGGCGAGTTGCACGACCCCGTTGACCTCGTTCCAGTCGACGGGGTGAAAACGGGCGCGCGCGCCTGCCTCGGTGAGCACGGTCGGCTCTGCGGGCAGGCCGAGGAGCCGGGAGGCCTCGGCGTCGAGGGTGACCTTCCCAGCGCCGTCTTCCCACCTCCACAAACCCGTGGCGAGCGTGGCGAGGACGTCCCCTACGGAGGGAAGGGGATCACCGGTGTGCATTGACCCACTGTAGGGAGAGGTGATCGAAGGGTGCCACCGAGCCAGGTGGGACGTGGGTGAGCACTGAGGAGCACCGGGTGCCAGAGCTATTGCGGGCAGTGATCTTGGGACGGCCGGTAGGCTTGCTGTGTTTCACGTGAAACATCCCCCGATCCGCGAAGACTGGATGAACGACGATGCATCGGTACAGGTCCCACACCTGCGGCGAGCTCCGCGCCTCTGACGTCGAAAGCGACGTCCGGCTGAGTGGCTGGCTGCACAATCGCCGAGACCTGGGCGGCATCCTCTTCATCGATCTGCGCGATCACTACGGCATCACGCAGCTCGTCGCCCGCCCCGGCACGCCCGCGTACGACGCCCTGGACAAGGTCTCCAAGGAGTCCACGGTCCGCGTCGACGGCAAGGTCGTCTCGCGTGGCACGGAGAACGTGAACCCGGACCTGCCCTCCGGCGAGATCGAGGTCGAGGTGAGCGAGGTCGAGCTGCTCGGCGCGGCCGCCCCGCTCCCGTTCACGATCAATGCCGAGGACGGGGTCAACGAGGAGCGGCGTCTGGAGTACCGCTTCCTGGACCTGCGCCGCGAGCGCATGCACCGCAACATCATGCTGCGTACGGCGATCATCTCGGCCATCCGCCACAAGATGACGGCGCTGGGCTTCAACGAGATGGCGACCCCGATCCTCACCGCCACCTCCCCCGAGGGCGCGCGTGACTTCGTGGTGCCGTCCCGCCTGAACCCGGGCAAGTTCTACGCCCTCCCCCAGGCCCCGCAGCAGTTCAAGCAGCTGCTGATGATCTCCGGCTTCGACCGCTACTTCCAGATCGCGCCCTGTTTCCGTGACGAGGACGCGCGCGCGGACCGGTCGCCGGGCGAGTTCTACCAGCTCGACGTGGAGATGTCCTTCGTCGAGCAGGAGGACGTCTTCCGGCCCATCGAGAAGCTGATGACGGAGCTGTTCACGGAGTTCGGCAACGGCCGCGAGGTCACGTCGCCCTTCCCGCGCATCCCGTTCCGCGAGTCGATGCTGAAGTACGGCTCCGACAAGCCGGACCTGCGGGCCCAGCTGGAGCTCGTCGACATCACCGACATCTTCGAGGGCTCGGAGTTCAAGGCCTTCGCGGGCAAGCACGTACGGGCGCTGCCGGTGCCGGACGTGTCGTCGCAGCCCCGGAAGTTCTTCGACCAGCTCGGGGACTACGCGGTCTCGCAGGGCGCGAAGGGCCTGGCCTGGGTGCGGGTGACCGAGGACGGCTCGCTGACCGGCCCGATCGCGAAGTTCCTGACCGAGGAGAACGTCGCCGAGCTGACGAAGCGGCTTTCCCTCGCCGCCGGTCACGCGGTGTTCTTCGGCGCGGGCGAGTTCGACGAGGTCTCGAAGATCATGGGCGCGGTGCGGGTCGAGGCCGCCAAGCGTGCAGGTCACTTCGAGGAGAACGTCTTCCGCTTCTGCTGGATCGTCGACTTCCCGATGTTCGAGAAGGACGAGGAGACCGGCAAGATCGACTTCTCGCACAACCCGTTCTCGATGCCCCAGGGCGGCATGGAGGCCCTGGACACCCAGGACCCGCTGGACATCCTGGCCTGGCAGTACGACATCGTCTGCAACGGCACGGAACTGTCCTCCGGCGCGATCCGTAACCACGAGCCCGACATCATGCTCAAGGCCTTCGGCATCGCGGGCTACGAGGAGGAGACCGTCGAGCGCGAGTTCGCGGGCATGCTCCGGGCCCTCCGCTTCGGCGCCCCGCCGCACGGCGGCATCGCCCCCGGCGTCGACCGCATCGTCATGCTCCTCGCCGACGAGCCCAACATCCGCGAGACGATCGCCTTCCCGCTCAACGGCAACGCCCAGGACCTGATGATGGGCGCGCCGACGGAGCTGGAGGAGACGCGGCTGCGCGAGCTGAACATCTCGGTGCGCAAGCCGCAGCCGAAGTAGTCGCTAATCGCCTCAGGGTGGCTCGGAACCGGCGTCGGTTCCGAGCCACTTTCATGTGTACGGGGGAAAGTCCGGGAAGCCACAGTGCGCACCCATGTTGTTGACAGCTTGCCTGCCTAACTTCGCTGCCCATGACGGGAAACCAAACAACCCAAGGGCCGAAACACAAGCGGGACGTGACGCGACGGAAGGTCGTCCTGGCAGGCGGCGCGGCGGTGGCCGCGGTGGGCGTGGGCGGTGCGATCGCCGCGAACGCGAACGCGGGCCAGTCGACCAGAAGCGCGTCGCCGACCGCCTCGCCCGCAGCCTCCACCTCCTCCACGTCCTCGGAGGCCTGCTACAAGCTCACCTCGGAGACCACCGAGGGTCCGTACTACATCGACGCCGACAAGCTCCGCCGGGACATCACCGAGGACAAGGAGGGCATCGCGCTGACCCTCCGGCTCAAGGTGATCGACAACGAGACCTGCAAGCCGGTCAAGAACGCCGCCGTCGACATCTGGCACTGTGACGCGCTGGGCATCTACTCCGGCTACGAGGACGCTTCCACCGGCGGCGGTGATGGCGGTGCCGGCACGCCGCCCAGTGGCACGCCCACCGACGTCCCGTCCGGTACGCCGACCGGATCTCCGCCCGCGGGCGGCGGCGGTGGCGGCGGTGGCGTCCACGAGGAGCCGACCGACGACGAGCGGTACCTCCGCGGCACGTGGAGGACGGACAGGAACGGCCTCGTCACCTTCAAGACGATCTTCCCGGGCTGGTACCGGGGCCGCTGCGTCCACATCCACACCAAGGTGCACGTGGACGGCGAGTGGACCGACGCCGGTTACGAGGGCGGGCACGCCTGCCACACCGGCCAGTTCTTCTTCGACGAGGAGTCCGTCCTCGCCTCCGCCGAGGTCGAGCCGTACTCCACGAACACCACCGAACGCACCACGCTCACCGAGGACGGCATCTACGACCAGTCCGGCACGGCCGGCGGCCTCCTCAAGCTCACGTACAAGAAGAACGACATAGCGAAGGGCGTCGTCGGCTCCATCACGATGGGCGTCGACCCGGACGCGACACAGGACGGTACGGGCGGCTGACCACCGTACGGCTGCTGGTCGTACGGCCGGCTGATGACGGTCGTACATGTGTGTAGGAACGGGCCCGGAAATGTCGCGATTCTGGGCCCGTTCCTGCTGTTCACCTCCATGTTTGTTCACATGCTTGATTCTTGGAACAACCCATTGACCCGGAACGAACGCCTCCGTTAGTTTCCCCAAGTTCCCACCTACGTGATTGCTGTTCACGTATATGTGCGACTAGGGGAGACAACGATGTCAGAAGTCGTGATACCCGGTGTGCCCGGCGTACCCGCCGAGCCCGACGCCGAGAGTCGTGCGGTCGGCAAGTTCCTGCGCCGCATGCTGCCGATCCTGGTCCTGATGCTGCTGGTCAACCAGATGGACCGGACGAACGTGGGCTTCGTCCAGGACGAACTGCGGGCCGACGTCGGAGTGAGCGCCACCGCCTACGGGCTCGGCGCGGGCCTGTTCTTCATCGGGTACGCCCTGTTCGAGGTGCCGAGCAACATGCTCATGGAGCGGTTCGGTGCCCGGGTGTGGCTGACCCGGATCATGATCACCTGGGGCCTGGTGATCGTGGCGATGTGCTTCATCCACAACGTCATGACCTTCTACGTCCTGCGCTTCCTGCTCGGCGTCGCGGAGGCCGGCTTCTTCCCCGGCGTGCTCCTCTACTTCACCCAGTGGCTGCCCGACTCCAGCCGTGGCCGGGCGAGCGCGATCTTCCTCGGCGGCTCGGCGACGGCGTACATCGTGACCGGCCCGATCACCGGAGCGCTGCTCGAACTGCACGGCGCGGGCGGATTCGCCGGCTGGCGCTGGATGTTCGCGCTGGAGGGCGTCTTCTCCATCGTCGTCGGGATCGTCGCCGGGTTCTTCCTCGTCTCCCGCATCGAGGACGCCCGCTGGCTCACGCGGGAGGAGAAGGACGCGCTGAGCGCGGCGGTCGCCCGTGACGAGGAGGCCCGCAGCCGGGCCCCCAAGGTGTCGCGGATCAAGTTGATCCTCCATCCCCAGGTCGCCGTACTGACCGCCGTCTTCTTCGCGATGGCCCTCACCGGATACGCGATCACGTTCTGGCTGCCGAGTCTGGTCGACGACATCGGCGGGCTCTCGTCCTTCCAGGTCGGACTGCTCACGGCCGTCCCGTGGATCTGTGCCGTCATCGCGATGTACACGGTCAGCCACTTCACCGACGGCTCCCCGGACCGCCGCCCGTACCTCGCGATCGCCCTGGTCCTGTCGGCGACGGGCACCTTCCTGGCCACCCTGGGCTCACCCTGGTTCGGGCTCGCCGCGATCACGCTCGCCGCGGTCGGCGGGAAGTGCGCGGCCACCCTGTTCTGGCCGATGGCGCAGTCCGGCCTCGACTTCAAGGTCGCCGCGCCGGGTCTTGCCGTGGTCAACTCCATCGGAAACCTGGGCGGTTTCGTCTCGCCCACCCTCTTCGGCTACCTCAAGGACACGACGGGGAGTACGAACGGCGGCCTTTACACCCTCTCCGCTGCGTCCGTACTCGCGGTGCTCGGGGTGGGCCTGATCCGCAGGAGCACGGGCGGCGCCGGCGGCACTGGCGATGACACGGACGCCGAGACCGGCTCCGGCCGCCCGGCACTGGCCAAGGGCCGGGTGCCGACGACGGGCGAGGCGTGACGGCGCCTGCCGGGCCCGGGGCGACGGCAGGACTCGCGAGGTCGAGGTCTCGCCCCCGCTCACCTCACGAACGCCAGGCGGCGACCACGTCCCGCGCACCCCACACCAACTCGACTCCGCCATCGGTCACCTGCCCTGTTGTCCCGGACAGCGACACCACCGCCAGACCCGTGGCGCCCGAGGCGAAGCCGGGAACCTGCGTGGCGCCCTTCTGGAGGGCAGTCAGGTCGTGCTGGTCGAACGGCGAGGCCAGCCACTTCGCGGAGCCGACGAAGAAGAGCGTGCCCGCGACGGGTGCGCGGTCGGCGCCGATGAGGTCGATCTCCGGGGAGAACCGGCGGTTCCACCAGCCGCCGACCACCTCCGTGTCGGGCCAGGGGAAGTCACCGGAGGCGGCGGCCAGTTCCAGCGCCTCCCGGATCAGCGGCTCGACGGCCCGCCCACGCCAGGTGGTCCACCGCCGCTGGACCAGCCGGTACGCGGCCTCGGGGCGACCGCGCCTCGACAGTTCCTGCGCGGAGCGCATCGCGGCGAGGTAGAAGCGCAGGTTGCTGTCGGCGAGGCGGTAGAGGGTCGGCTTGCCCGGGCTGGTGGACAGTGGAGTGTCGGAGGCGAGGACCCGCTTCTCGTCGGTGAGCCGTCGCAGCAGAGGGGACAGTATCCCCGACGGCAGCGCCCCACTCTGGCTGCCTGCCGTCGCCGCGATGTTGGCATGTGTACGGTCTCCGCTGCCCACCGCCTCCAGGACCCGACGGGACTGGTCGGGCGCCGGGAACTCGGCCATGAGGGCCGCCTCCGGAACACCGAAGAGCGGTGAGGCGGGGTCGGCGCACTCGGCCTCGACGAAGTCGAGCGCCGGGGTGCCGTGCGGCCAGGCGCGGAGAATGCCCGGCAACCCACCGGAGACAAGGTGCGCATCGACGGCGTCCGCGGCTTCCAGTCCCAGCGCGTCCCCGGTCTCGGCCGGGTTGAGCGGGCCGAGGACCAGGCTGTCGGCCCGCCCGTAGAAGGGCCGGTCGTACGCGGTGAACCGCTCCATCATGTGCAGATCGCTGCCGAGGAGCAGGAGCAGCACCGGCCGAGTGGCCAGCAGCCGGTCCCAGGCCGTCTGGAGCGCCCCGTCGAACACGGGGTCCTGCTCGGCGAGCCACGGCAGTTCGTCGAGTACGACGACGCTGGGCGACGCGGGCAGCACGGCGGCCAGTGCCCGGAACGCGTCCGGCCAGTTCGTGGGGGCCTCTTTCGGCACAAGCTCCGGGTCGGCGGGCAACGAGGACTCCCTCAGCTCCGCCATGAAATCCGCGATCCCTTCCACTGGGGAGGCGCCCTTGGTGGCGCTGAAGAAGACGTACGGCCGCTGGGCCCGGTCGCAGAACTCCTGCACGAGCCGAGACTTCCCGACCTGCCTCCGCCCCCTTATGGCCAGGGCGGCCCCGGCGCCGCCGGCGGTGACGCGGTCGAGGCGTTTGCGGAGGAGGGCCAGCTCGGCGTGGCGGCCGACGAAAGGGGTGGGCACGGGGTCCTCCCGGGCGAGGGGTATTGGGTAGATTCATTCTACGTAGATTGATACTACCTACTTGTACTCCCCGTAGCCCCCACGGCCTCGCCGCCCTCCTGTACCGGATACGGGCAGGCCGCCCGTAACACCATCGACACCGTCCGTCAGACCGGCCCGATGGCGTAGCGGACGCCGGTGAGGTCTTCCGATCGCGCCCACAGCCGCGCCGCGGACCCGGTGTCTCGTGAGGCGCGGCTTGAGCGGACCAGGGTCGGGTAGCCGTTGCGCTGCGCGAATCCGTCCGGGCCGACGCAGGTGCCGCCCGCGACGCCGGGCGCCGTGGCGGCGTACAGGATGGGCAGCGCGCCCATCTCGGGGCTCTGTGCGGGTCCGCCGGCCAGGAGCTTGCCCTGGAGGGAGGTGTCCCGGCGCATTCCCTCGGTGGCGGCGACGCCGGGGTGGGCCGCCACGGAAATCGTCCGCCGATCCGCCGCGGACAGCCGCCGTTCGAGCTCGTAGGCGAACAGCAGGTTGGCCAGCTTGGACTGCGCGTAGGCCGGCCAGCGCTGGTAGCGGCGGTGCTCCCAGTTCAGGTCGTTGTTCAGGTCGCCGCGGATTCGGCCGAGCCGGTGCAGGCCGCTGGTGACGGTGACGACGCGGTCGCGCACGCGGTCGATCAGCAGGCCGGTCAGCGCGAACGGCCCGAGGTGATTGGTGCCGATGTGCCGCTCGAAGCCGTCCGCCGTCGTGCCCTTCGGCACCGCCATGACCCCGGCGTTGTTGATCAGCACGTCGACTTCGGCGTCACCGTCGAGGCCGTCGGCGAAGGCCCGTACCGAGGACAGGTCCGCCAGGTCGAGCCGGCGTACCTCGGTGTCCCCGTCGACCGTGGCGGCCGCCGACCGCGCCCTGTCCTGGTCGCGGCACGCCATGATCACCTTTGCGCCCGCCACGGCCAGCACGCGGGTCGCCGCTACGCCGAGTCCGCTGTTCGCGCCGGTGACGATCACCGTGCGCCCGTGCTGATCGGGTACGTCCGCCGTTGTCCACCCGGTCATGTCGCGCCTCCTCCGCCGTGCGCCGGCGCCGCACACCTAGGGATTGTCGTCGGTTCGGTGCCGATGTCGAGTGTCGAGCCCCCTCCCGCCAGGACGGGCAACGGCCAATTCCACCCGCCGAGTTGGCCGAAAACGCGCGGCAACCTTTCCGGCCACGGCAGCCACAGATGAGTCAGAAGCTCCATCCACGTCCGGCGGAGCTTCACACAGCACACGTGTCCCACAAGAACCACGTAAGGAACTCATTCGTGGCATCCCCCGCGGCACCCCCCTCCCACCGCCGGTCCCTCCGTCGGCGGCGCACCGCCCTGCTCTCCGTCGGTGCCGTCGCGGCCGCCGGTCTCGGCGCTGTCCCCTTCGTGATGAACGCGAACGCGGGTGCCGTAGAACTGGCCCGTCAGACGCTGCCCGCCAAGGACGGCTGGGCGGCCTCCGGCTCCGGTACGACCGGTGGCTCGAAGGCCTCCACCGCGCGCGTCTACACCGTCTCCACCCGGGCCCAGCTGGTGAAGGCACTCGGCGCCGCCACCAACTCCGCGCCGAAGATCATCAAGGTAAAGGGCAAGATCAACGCAAACACGAACGCCGCGGGCAAGGCGTTGACCTGCGCCGACTACTCCTCCGGCACCGGTTACTCGCTGGCGGCCTACCTGAAGGCGCCCTCGGGCTCGCAGGAGAAGGCGCGCGCCGCCGCCCAGGCGAAGCAGAAGAAGAACATCGTCTTCACGGTGCCGGCCAACACGACCATCGTGGGCGTACCGGGTACGAAGGCCGGGATCACCGGCGGCAGCCTGCAGGTGAAGAACGTCGACAACGTCATCATCCGCAACCTCTCCCTCACCAACACGAGGGACTGCTTCCCGGCCTGGGACCCGGACGACGGCGACACCGGCAACTGGAACTCGGAGTACGACTCCGTCACCCTGCGCGGGGCGACCCATGTGTGGGTCGATCACAACACGTTCAGCGACGGACCGAACTACGACAGTGCCGCCAAGACATACTTCGGCCGCAAGTACCAGCGGCACGACGGCGCCCTCGACATCACCAACGGCTCGGACCTGGTGACCGTCGAGCGGAACAGGTTCACCAACCACGACAAGACGATGCTGATCGGCAGCAGCGACACCGACAGCGTCGGCAAGCTCCGCGTCTCCATCCACCACAACGTGTGGAAGGGAATCTCCCAGCGCGCCCCGCTGGCCCGCATCGGCCAGATCCACCTCTACAACAACTACTACGACACGACGACCGTCAACGGCTACGCGCACTCCTACAGCATCAACTCGCGTGCCAAGGCGCAGGTCATCGCCGAGCGCAACTACTGGAAGGTCCCGGCCGGCCAGAAGATCGCGAAGCTCCTGAGCGGCGACGGCACAGGCGCGATAGCGGGCACCGGAAACCTGGTGAACGGCAAGGCCACCAACCTCGTAACCGCGTACAACACGGCCAACTCGAAGAAGCTGAAGACGACGGCGAACTGGAAGCCGACCCTGACGGCCCGCCTCCAGCCCTCAGCGGCAAACCTGCCGACGTCCCTGGCATCGACAACCGGCGCCGGAGTCCTCTCCTAGCGTTACCGTCCGTCCCTCTGTCCTCCCTCCCGACCGACCGGCCGCCGGTCGGGAGGGAGGGCGGACGCCGTGTGCGTTCATCTCGGCGTCGGCTCAGCTTCGGTTGCTGTACTTTTCAAGCTTCGTTAAGGAAAGGCAAAGGAGCCTCACAGGAAGACCCTCGATCGTCGTTGTCATGAGCCCAATAACCGCTACCGCGGGCTACGACGGCAGATCCGAGGGAGACAGCTGACATGGACCGGTTGCTTCTTGTGGTCGCCGATCTGGTCGCCATCGCCGTACTGACCTTCGGGATCTACTTCCCGCGTCATCACCGCCGGGACCTGGTCGCCGCCTTCCTCGGCGTGAACGTCGGTGTGCTCGCCGTGGCGATGATCCTCGGCTCCACGTCGGTCGGAATCGGCCTGGGGATGGGCCTCTTCGGCGTCCTGTCGATCATCAGGCTGCGGTCGTACGAGATCGCGCACCAGGAGATCGCGTACTACTTCTCGGCGCTGGCCCTCGGTCTGCTGGCCGGGCTCTCCGAGTCCGTCGGCGTCCTGCACGTCGCGCTGATGGCGCTCGTCGTGGTCACGCTCTTCGTCGCGGACCATCCCCGGCTGTACTCGCGCCACCGGCAGCGGGAGCTGCGCCTGGACTCCGCGCACACGGACGAGGAGGCCCTGCGCGCGCACCTCGAAGTGCTGCTGGGCGGGCGGGTGGTGAACCTGTCGGTCAAGGCGATCGACCTCGTCAACGACACGACACACGTCGAGGTCCGGTACGTCGTCGTCGGCCCCGCCTCCGGGACGCCCGAGTCCAGGCCCAGGTCCACGCTCACGCCCGAGCGGGCCGGCGGGACCGGCTCCCGTACCGCCGCCGAACAGGGAATCCGGGCGTGACAGCCCTCGACGCCGTCCGGCCGGTGGTGGGCACGCTGCGGCCGATCGGGCTCGACGAACTCGTCGCGCAGGCCTCGCTGCTGACCCGGCTGGACCGCAAGTACATGCTGCCGGTGGCCGACCTGCCCTTCGTACTGGGCGGCCTCGACGAGGACACGAGGGTCCTGGAGGCCGACGGGGCGAGGGAGTTCGGGTACCGGTCCGTCTACTTCGACACCCCGGAGCTGGACGGGTACCTGGGCGCCGCCCGGAGCCGGCGGCGCAGGTTCAAGCTCCGGATCCGTACGTATCTCGACTCCGGGCAGCACTTCCTGGAGATCAAGACCCGGGGGCCGCGCGGCACCACGGTCAAGCAGCGCGTCCCGTACGAGATCCCGCACGGGACCTCGTACACCTCATGCACCTCATACGGGACCGCGCGGGCGGGTTCGTACGGGGGGGGCATCCGGCGGCTCGGGCCCGAGGCGCGGGCCTATGTCGACGCCGTGCTCGGCGAGGCCGGGATCGACTCCGCCCGCTTCCGGTTCGTGCCCGCGCTGACCACGTACTACCGGCGGACCACGCTCTTCCTCCCGGCCACCGGGAGCCGGGTGACCGTCGACACCGGCCTGACGTGGGTCCTGCCCGACGGGAAGGCCGCCCTGCGGACCCCGGACCGGACCATCGTCGAGACGAAGGCGGGCCGGGCGGGCTCGGGCGCCGACCGGCTGCTCTGGTCGCTGAAGCACCGGCCCTGTCCCGTCTCGAAGTACGGCACCGGGCTTGCCGCCCTGCGCCCCGACCTGCCCGCCAACCGCTGGCTGCCCGTACTGCGGCGCCACTTTCCGACCGCCCTCGACGGGAGCCCCTCATGAGAAGTGCACGAAGGTTTCGTACGAAGGCGGCCGGCGCCCTCGCCTCGGTGGTGCTCGCGACCGCGGCGCTGGCCGGGTGTTCGTCGGAGTCGGGGAGCGAGTCGGACTCCGACTCCGGGTCCTCGTCGGCGAGTTCGGGCGGGAGCGGGTCGGCGGCCGCCGCGGACGGTGGTCAGAACGCCGCCGCCGTGCTCGCCGACAACAAGAACTCGCACGCGAAGGCCTCCGACGGCGACTGGGACGAGTCCGACGCCGTCGCGATCGAGCTGGACGGCGACTCCGCGTCCGTCGAAGGGGGTGGCGGTGGCGATGCCGGTGGGGTGACGGTGAAGGGCTCCACGGTGACCGTCACCGCCGGCGGCACGTACCGGATCAGCGGCACCCTCTCCGACGGTCAGGTCGTGGTCAACGCGCCTGAGGACGATGTGCAGTTGGTGCTCGACGGGGCCGAGATCTCCAGCTCCTCCGGTGCGGCGATCGACGTCACCGAGGCGGATGAGGCCGTGGTCGTCCTCGCCGACGGGAGCGCGAACACCCTCAGCGACGCCGACTCGTACGCCGACGACGCCGAGGCGAACGCCGCGCTCCACAGTGCCGCCGACCTGACGGTCACGGGCGGCGGGAAGCTCACCGTGCACGGCAACGGCAACGACGGCATCGCGAGCACGGACGGCCTGGTCATCGCCTCCGGCACGGTCACCGTCGACGCCGCCGACGACGGCATCCGCGGCAAGGACTACCTGATCGTGGAGGGCGGGAAGATCACCGTCACGGCCGGGGGCGACGGGCTCAAGGCCGACAACTCCGAGGACGCGGACTCCGGTTACGTCGCGGTCGGTGCCGGGACGGTGAAGGTGACCGCCGGGGGCGACGGCGTCGACGCGGCGACCGACGTGGTGGTCACTGGTGGCACGGTGAGTGTGGAGAGCGGCGGCGGGAGCGGTACGCAGCCGTCGGACGACGTGTCCACGAAGGGGCTGAAGGCGGGCGTGATCAACGTCCTTGAGGGCGGCACCGTCTCGGTCGACTCCTCCGACGACGCGGTCCACAGTGACGGCGCGGTCCACGTCAACGGGGCGAAGGTGACGGTCGCGAGCGGTGACGACGGGGCTCACGCCGAGGGCGATCTCACCGTCGACAAGGGGTCGTTGAAGATCACGTCGGCGGTCGAGGGAGTCGAGGGCGCCGACATCTCGGTGAACGGCGGCTCGGTGGAGATCCGTTCGAGCGACGACGGGGTCAACGCGGCCGGCGGTACGAGCACTTCCGGTGGGGGCGGCTTCGGTGGAGGCGGCGGCGGAGGCGGTGGTGAGGATGTCGGCGACTTCAAGCTGACCGTCACCGGCGGCACGCTCGTGATCACCTCCGACGGCGACGGCCTCGACTCCAACGGCACCGCCGATATCAGCGGCGGCACGGTCGTCGTCAACGGGCCTGAGCAGGCCGGTAACGGTGCCCTCGACGTCAACGGCACCTTCACCGTCAGCGGCGGCACCCTGCTGGCCGCCGGCAGCGCGGGCATGGCGGTCGCGCCCGACACCGAGTCCGAGCAGGGCTGGCTCTCCGCGACCCCCGACTCGGCGGTCGCCGCGGGTACGACCCTCCACGTCACGGACTCCGACGGCGAGGTCCTGGCCACCTTCGTCACGTCGAGGCCGGTCCAGAACGTCGTCTACTCCTCCTCCGCCGTCAAGAGCGGCGAGGAGTACCGGATCAGCTCCGGCGGCTCCGCCTCGGGCACGAGCACCGGCGGTCTGGCCGCATCGGGCAAGATCGGCTCGGCCGAGGAGATCGCCACGGTGACGGCGGGCGAGGCCCCGGAGGGAGGCTTCGGCGGCGGCCGGAGGTAAGCGGGGTACCGGGGTACGGGGGGTACGGGGCAGGTGGCAGCCGTCGCGCGGGTCGGTGGTCGGGGGGAGACTGGAGGGAGAGACGCGGAGATTCCAGAGACCCCCGCAATGATCCGGTCCTGGAGGAATCATGACGGCTACCACTCGGAGCGACACCCCCGTGGCCATCGAGGGCAACGGAGTAGAGCTGCGCGCGCAGGAGGTCGGCGGAGACATGAGCGTCGCCTTCGCGCACCTTCCCAAGGGCACGGACATGACGCCGGCGGTGAAGGGCCTGCACGACGACCAGTGCCAGTGCCCCCACTGGGGATACCTGTTCAAGGGCCGGCTGAAGATGCGTACGAAGTCGGGCGACGAGGTCTACGAGGCAGGGCAGGCCTTCTACTGGCCCCCCGGTCACGTTCCGGAGGCGCTTGAGGACTGCGACTACATCGACTTCTCGCCGACGAAGGAGTTCAACGAGGTCATCGACCACGTGAAGGCGCAGCTGGGGTGACGCCGGCTGCCCGGCCGTGAACTCAGGTGCCGTGGGCTCAGGTGTCGTACAGGCCGTCCCAGGGCGGGCCGAAGCCGAGGCGGTCCGGGTAGAGCTCGGCCCAGGCCTCGCCCTCGTCCTCGCCGGTCAGCAGGCCGAACAGCACGCCGTCGAAGGTGAGCTGGAAAGGCCGGATCGCGATGTCCGTGTAGGAGCGCCGGGGGAGGCTCCGCAGCAGGGTCGCGAGGTGGGCCTGGGCCCGGGAGAGTACCGAGTCCCGGCCCTCCGGGGCGCGCTGTTGCTCGGCCCAGGTGCCCGCGCACCAGATCTCCGACTCGCGGTACCAGCCCTCGGCGTCGAAGGTGTGGAGCACGGTGTAGAGGCGTTTGTGCTCTTCCCAGCCGTCGTCGGGACGGAAACCTTCGGGGAAGGCGTACGTGACCGACGCCAGGAACTGGCCATCCGCGTAGCGGCCGATGGCCTCGGTGCGGTGGTGTGGCTCGTAGGCGATCGGGATGACCTGGGGGACTGCCATGGCGAAACCATACGGATGAATCGTGGACATGCCAGTGGCGGGGCCTGTAAAGCGGGACCGTAGCAGGCCTCAGCCTGTCTGCGAGGCTGCTTGCAGATCTTCGGCCGAACGGTCCCGGCGGCCCTCGGGGGTGGCCGGATCCGGCCGGGCGGCGAGCCGCAGCTCCGCGAACTCCCGGTTCTTCAGGGTCTGTTGGCGGTACGCACCGGGCAGGTCCGGCATCGAGAGGAGCAGGTCACAGGCCCGGAGCGAGGCGGCCGGGTCGCCCACCCAGTAGGCCGTGACGGAGAACTCGAACAGCAGACCCCATCGGTACACCCACGGCTGGACGAAGAGAAGGTCGTCCGGGGGTTGCTGACCGAGCCGCGCGCTGACGATGGCGTGCGCGGTGTGGTGGTGGCCCCGGACGCGGAGCCGTGAGGCCAGTTCGTAGCAGGCCTCCAGCCGTTGCGGACGGGATTCCCAGGCGCGGGTGAGGGCGTCCATGGCGGCGGGCCAGTCGTCGGCGTCGGCGTTGGCGTCTGCGTCTGCGTCTGCGCGGAGGACGCCTGCCTGGAGGAGTGCGTAGTAGACCTCCTCGGCCCAGCCGCCCATCGCGGCGCGGCGTTCGTAGAGGGCGATCGCCGCCGCGGTCTCGCCCATGTCGCGCATGGTCTGTGCCAGGTAGAAGACGGTGCGGGTGTTGGCGGGGTCGCGTTCGAGTTCGGCGGTCAGGAGGCGGGCGTCGCGCTCGAACTTGTCGTGCCGTGAGCCGCCGTTGGCGAAGTCCTCGACGACGAGGGCGTCGAGGTTCTCCTGGATCTCCTGGGTATCAGAGATCCCCGGGGTGTCCGGGGTGTCGGCCCGGTCGGCGGTGAGGTACTCGTGGGTGACGCCCTCGTAGCGCCAGGGGAGACCGTCGCGGACCAGGCGTTTGACGCGGTACTCGGTCGCGCCCTCGTGCCGCAGCATGTACGAGTCGGCGGTGAGCGGGGGCAGTGGTCCTTCCCGGCGGAGTACGAGGTCGGCGTCGAGCAGGAGCAGGTAGTCGGCCCTGCCGCGGGCCCGCCCGATGTTCAGGCTCCGGTTGTGGCCGAAGTCGACCCAGGGGTCCTCGTGCAGCTCGCCCGGGATGCCTTCCAGCGCCGTACGGACCAGGTGCCGCGTTCCGTCGGTCGAACCGGTGTCGGAGATCACCCAGGTGTCGATCAGGTCGCGGACGGAGGCGAGGCATCGTTCGATGACCCGCGCCTCGTTCTTGACGATCATGCAGAGGCAGATGGACGGCTTCACGGCAACACCACTCCCGGCGACTCGGACCGGGAGACCGTACGCACCGGACCCCTCCGGCGTGGCGCGGCTCGCCGACAGCCGCCATTCGATTCGCTGTCGCGCACGCACCCATTGAGGTATCGAGGGTGGGCTGATCTGCTGATCACACTGGAAAAGCCTCAAGGCGTTGCATCTGCGATCCGATGTGGGCAAGGGAAGCTCGAACGTGTTTCCGGCATGTCACCCGATCTCACCTGATCTAACTAGATCTCACCAGATCCGGATCAAAAGGAGCAGTGTATGAGTCCTGAGCCCAGGACCCGGTCCTCCCTCGGCCCGCTCCCCGCGCGGAGCGCATGGCTGACCTGCGGGGCCGTCGCCTCGCTCGCCCTCGTCCTCGCGGGGATCGCGAACCCGGCGGTGGCCGTCTCGCGCACCGTCGCGCCGACCGCAGACATCACGGTGGCGGGTCCCTCGGGCCCGTCCACCGGGGACGACTGCAAGAAGCCGACCGGCCCGAACAAGCCGAGGCCGGAGGGCAAGGCGCAGTCGTCGGTCGACGTGCGGCACGACAAGTGCAAGGTCGGGCCTACGGGGCCTCCTGGTCCCAAGGGTCCCAAGGGCGACCCTGGACCGGCGGGGCCCGTTGGTCCCGCTGGTCCTGTGGGGCCCAAGGGTCCCAAGGGTGACCCCGGCCCGTGCTCCGACATCGACACCTACAGCCCTTCGAACACCGAGGACTTCCAAGCTGTCCTCACCGGCGGGAACGCGTTCGCCGGCAAGGCGAGCGTGCCCGGCGGAGCGATCGTCTGGCAGGACCTCACCAACCCGGACGACGTCGGTACGGATCCCGACAATGACGACTACCCGGCCGACGCCTGTGCCATCGCCATCGAGGCTCAGGGCAAAGACGCGTTCATCAAGGTGGTGACGACGGGCGGAGAGGTGTGGCAGACGCACGGCGACGTCGGCGGCAATACCTTCGTCTGGGATGAGCCCTGGTCCAAGCAGATGTCGAAACCGACGCCGGTGGTCTAGCGAGCAAGCAAGTTCAAGGGTGACCTGACCCACGGCCGACACCTGCAGCCCGCCCGAGTCGGCCAAGGAAAGCCCCTGACACCCGCCCGGTTCGCCGCGCGCAAGGCCAAGGCCGCGCGCGGCGAACCGGTCAGGTCGAGTCGGCCCCGGTCCCGGCGCCCGTTCAGGTGCTGGACGGTGCAGGGCTCGGGAGCTCTTCCGGGTTCGCGGGGCTCCTCTGGGACGCGCCGATGTCGGCGATTGCGGGGCACCGCTCGGCGGAGCCCTCAGTGCGCCAAGCGGCGCCGGGGGCCGTCACGGTCACCTTCGTCGACGCGGGGTCGGTGTCCGGGGCTTCGAGGAGGAGGGCGGCGGCGGCCGTGCAGATCACTTGGGCGGCAGCCGTCGTGGTCAGCGGTCGGGTGTCCCGGGACAGCTCGACCGACACCCGCGCCCCGTCCGTCCGTACCATCGGAATGGCCGCCACCGGCGGAAGTTCGGTGGTCACGCCCGTGGCGCGCTCTCGGGCCTCCGGCCCCCCGAACAGCATCACCACGGACTTGTCGACACCGATCGGGTCGGAGGTCGGGCGTTGGACGGCGATCAGCGTGCCCGCCCTGACGAAGTAGAGGACCCGGCTCGCCCGGATGCCGGTGGCGCCCTCTCCGGCCTCCACCACCCCGGTCGAGGGGATGCCGCAGGAGGAGAGCAGGAAGGCGGTCGCGAACAGCAGCGCGGGCCGCCGGAACGACCGGTGTGCGGCGGGTCCTCTCATGGCTCCTCCCCCTGCGGAGGCCGTTGTGCGGGCTGATGGGCGGGCCGTCGCAGCGGGAGCTCGACCGTGAACACGGCACCGCCGCCCGGTGCGCGGTTCGCCGCCCGGATCGTGCCGCCGTGCAGCTGGACGTTCTCCGCCGTGATCGAGAGTCCGAGGCCGCTGCCCTCCGTTCTCGTCCGGGCGGTGTCCGACTTGTAGAAGCGGTCGAAGACGTGCGGCAGGACGTCCGCGGGGATGCCCGGCCCGCTGTCCAGCACCTCGATGACCGCGACCGCGCCCCCCGAATCCCCGTACAGACGCAGTTGTACGGGGCGTTCGCCGTGCCGGAGTGCGTTGCCGACCAGGTTGGCGACGACCACGTCGAGGCGGCGCGGGTCGACCCGGCCGCGCAGTTCGCCGGGTGGCGGGAGCCGGGTGTCCACCGTGTCCAGCCAGGCGCGGGAGGCGAGGGTGCGCCGAAGGCACTCGGCGAGGTCGATGTCGTCGAGTTGCAGGCCCGCCGCGCCCGCGTCGAAGCGGGAGATCTCCATCAGGTCGTCCACCAGGCGGGCCAGCTTCACGGTTTCCTCGCTGATGAGCCGTACGGCCGTGGCGGTGTCCCCTTCGAGCCGGCTCACGTCCTCGTCCAGGACGTCGGTGACCGCCGACATCGCGGCCAGCGGGGTGCGCAGCTCGTGCGACACGTCCGCGACGAAGCGGCGGGCGCGGGCCTCCATGCGGCGCAGCTCGGCCACGGACTCCTCCAGCGCGGCGGCGGTCTCGTTGAAGGTGTGCGACAGGTCGGCGAGTTCGTCGGAGCCGTCGACGGCGAGCCGCGTGTCCAGGCGGCCCTCGGCGATCTGGCGGGTGGCCCGCCGCAGTTCCCGTACCGGCCGCAGTACACCGCGGGCGGCCAGCAGGGCGAGCAGGACGGCGAGGCCCAGCGCGGGTATGACGGCGCGTCCGATGGCGGTGACCAGGGCGTCGACGTAACCCTGTTCGCCGGTCTGCGGGACCGCCAGGAAGACGGCGATCCCGGAGGCCGTGCGGTCACCGGTGCCGAAGGTGACCGGCAGGCCGACGACGAGCGAGGAGCGGCCGTCCGTCGTGACCCGCTGGAAGACGGCGGCCCGGCTGGAGCGCACGGCCGACCGCATGTCGGGCGTCAGCTCGTCGAACCCGTCCTGTGGCGCGGAGGCGGCGCGCAGGTCGCGATAGGTGACCAGGACGCGCCAGCTCTGCCCCGGTTCGGCGCGGGCCACCTCGTTGGCGATCCACTCCAGGGCAGCCCGGTCCGGGGGGAAGTCGACCTCGGGGGCGAGGGTGTTGACGCGTTCCCGCAGCCGTTTGATCACGGTGTCCTGGCTCTGCTGGAGCACTCCGGTGCGGGCCTCGCGGAAGGTGAGGGCCCCCGTGGTCAGGGTGGCGACAGCGGCGACGAGCACGAAGGCCACGAGCAGCCGGCCGCGGAGACCGCGCAGGCCGGGCAGGCGACGGAGACGGAGGCCCTTGAGACCACCGGAACCACCGGAACCATCGAGACCGCCGAGACCGGGCAGCGATGTCCTCACCGGGACTGGAACCGGTAGCCGAAGCCGCGCACGGTCTGGATGTAGCGCGGCTGCCCGGCGGGATCGCCCATCTTCGTGCGCAGCCGCTTGACGCAGGCGTCCACCAGCCGTGAGTCGCCGTGGTAGCTGTGCTCCCACACCGCCTCCAGCAGCTGCTGCCGGCTGAAGACCTGGCCGGGCGAGGCGGAGAGGGTCAGCAGGAGCCGCAGTTCGGAGGGGGCGAGGGGGACCGGCACGCCCTGCCGGGCGACGGTCAACCCGGCCCGGTCGATGGCCAGTTCACCGTCCTCGCCGTGCGTCTCGATCTTCGGTATGCCGCCGTCGGCCGGCGGGCCGCCCACTCTGCGCAGAACCGCGCGGATACGGGCGTTCAGTACGCGTGCCTGCACCGGCTTCACGACGTAGTCGTCCGCCCCGGCTTCGAGCCCGACCACGATGTCCGTGTCGTCGCCCCGGGCGGTCGCCATGATGACCGGCACCTGGTCCTCGGCGCGGATCCGGCGGCACACGTCGAGACCGCTGAGGCCGGGCAGCATCAGGTCGAGGACGACGACGTCGGGCCGGAACGACCGCAGCAGGTCAAGCCCCTCCTCACCGGTCCCGGCGGCGGTGACGTCGTGTCCCTGACGGCGCAGTGCGAGCCGGACGCCCTCCCGTACGGCGCGGTCGTCTTCGATGAGCAGGACGCGTGGCATGGGCTCAGTATCCGTACGGGCCAAGGGACTTGAGGCCCGGACGCGGGCAGCCTCGGGAACTGTTACGGGACGATCACACAGGCCGGCCGGGGATCTGGCGTTATGTTTTCGTTATCTGATGAGCCAGAACCCATCACATCTCGTACACAGTCTTGATGACCATGACCAAGATCGCTCGCCGTGCGACAGCATCGCCCTCTCGATCCCGTCGCCGCGTCGGAGGCCCCACGCACGCCGGTGGCGGGCGCCGCCGAAAGAGGCAGGGACCCCTGCTGGGAGGCCTGGCCGCGCTGGCCGTGTTATCCCTGCTGTCCCTCGTCGTCGCGCTGGCCATGAAGGGTACGGGCCCCCTGGCCTCCGGCGCCGACGACGGATCCACGATCGCCGCGCGGCCGTCCCCGCCGACGCCGGAGCGGTCCGCGAAGCCGAGCGGCGACACGGCGGCCGGTCCCGACGGGAAGTCCGGTGGGACGGCCGACGCGGAGGCGAACGAGAAGGGCGACCCGTCCACGGACCCCGCCCCCTCCTCCTCTTCTTCCTCTTCCCCCTCTTCCTCGTCCTCCTCGTCGCGGTCCTCGTCGCCGTCCATCCCGCTGTCGGGTCCCGGCACGTTCACCACCGCCGGTGGTGGGAGCGGGACCGTGGGGAAGGGCAGCCGGCTGCTGCGCTACGAGGTCGTCGTCGAGGACGGTCTGACGCAGTCGGCCGCCGACGTCGCCCGGCAGGTGGAGGGCGTACTCGCCGACCCGCGCGGCTGGACGGCCGACGGCCGGTCGGGGTTCCGGCGCGTCTCCAGCGGTACGTCCGACTTCGTCGTGCGGCTCGCCACACCGGGAACGGTGGACGAGATCTGCGGCCGGTACGGGCTCGACACCGGTGGCGAGGTCAACTGCAGCGTGGGCAAGGACGTCGTGGTCAACCTCAAGCGGTGGCTGCTGGCGACTCCGGTCTACGCCGACGACGTGGACGCCTACCGGGCGCTGATCATCAACCACGAGGTCGGCCACTTCCTCGGCCACGGCCACGTGACCTGCCCCGGCGCGGGCAAGCCGGCCCCGGCGATGATGCAGCAGATCAAGGGCATGCGCGGCTGCGTGCCCAACGTCTGGCCGTACGACTCCAAGGGCCGGCTGATCACCGGCCCGGCGGTGCCCTGAGGTCAACGACCTTTTCTGGACGTCGAGTTGGCCAACAAGTCGGCCATCAAGTCGGCCGAAGAAACCTGGCGACAACCTGGCAACCAATCCGATCGCCGCGACCACACATGAGTCAGAAGCCTCGTTCACGGGAGCTTCACACCTTGCACGTGCCCCACAAGAACCATGTAAGGAACTCATTCGTGGCATCCCCCTCGCACCGTCGGTCCCTCCGTACGCGGCGGACCGCTCTCCTCTCCGCCGCCGCCGTGGCGGCCGCGGGTCTCGGCGCTGTCCCCTTCGTGATGAACGCGAACGCCAACCCCGTCGACCTGGCCCACCAGGCGCTGCCCGCCAAGGACGGCTGGGCGGCTTCCGGCGCCGGTACGACAGGTGGCTCGAAGGCCTCCTCGGCGAATGTCCTCACGGTCTCCACCCGGGCCCAGCTGGTTAAGGCGCTGGGCTCCGCCACCGGCACCACGCCGAAGATCATCAAGGTCAAGGGCACGATCGACGCCAACACGGACGACGCGGGCAAGAAGCTGACCTGCGCGGACTACGCCTCCGGCACGGGTTATTCGCTGGACGCGTACCTGAAGGCGTACGACCCGGCGACGTACGGCAAGAAGGCGCCCTCGGGCACGCAGGAGAAGGCGCGCGCCGCCGCCCAGGCCAAGCAGAAGAAGAACATCGTTTTACGGGTCCCGTCGAACACCACGCTCGTGGGTGTTCCGGGCACCAACGCCGGGATCAAGGGCGGCAGTCTGCTGGTGCAGGACGTGGACAACGTCATCGTCCGCAACCTCTCCCTCACCGCCACCGAGGACTGCTTCCCGCAGTGGGACCCGACGGACGGCTCGTCGGGCGAGTGGAACTCGGCCTACGACTCGGTCACGCTGCGCGGGGCTTCCCATGTCTGGGCGGACCACAACACGTTCAGTGACGCGCCGTTCTTCGACAAGGCCGAGAAGACGTACTTCGGCCGCAAGTACCAGGTCCACGACGGCGCCCTCGACATCACCAACGGCTCGGACCTGGTGACCGTCGAGCGGAACCAGTTCACCAACCACGACAAGACGATGCTGATCGGCAGCAGCGACACCGACAGCGTCGGCAAGCTCCGCGTCTCCATCCACCACAACGTGTGGAAGGGCATCACCCAGCGCGCCCCGCTGGCCCGCATCGGCCAGATCCACCTCTACAACAACCACTACGACACGACCTCCCTCAACGGCTACGAGGCCAAGTACAGCCTCGACTCCCGCGCCAAGGCCCAGGTCGTCGCCGAGCACAACACCTGGACGCTGACGTCCGGCGCGAAGGTCGCCAAGCTCCTGAGCGGCGACGGCACGGGCTCGGTCGCCGGCAGCGGCAACCTCGTCAACGGCGCGGCGACGGACATCGTGGCCGCGTACAACTCCGCGAACTCGTCGAAGAAGCTGAAGACGACGGTGAACTGGAAGCCGACCCTCACGGCGGGCCTCCAGACATCGTCGAAGAGCCTGCCGACGGAGCTGCTGAACTCGACGGGCGCCGGGGTCCTGACCTCGTCCTGAACCGCCTGTTGTTCCTGAACATGTGAGTGGGGCCCGGGACGCCAAGTCCCGGGCCCCACTCACATGCCCTGGAGGACGCGGGCCGGGGTGTGACCTATGTGCCGCATAGCGCGTTGATCGCATCGGACATGGTCGGACAGAAAGGAGAGCTGGTGGTCAGCTCGTCGCACGAGGCACTGCACCGGATCTTCCAGAAGGACCCCGCGCTGCTTACACGAACCCTTCAACGCGTACTGCACATCCCGTTCCCCGAGCCCCGCGACATCGCGATCCTGAACGCGGATCTCACGGAGATCGAGCCGATCGAGCGGCGCGTGGACACGCTGTTGCGGGTGGAGACGGACGAGGGGACGTATCTCCTGGTCGTCGAGGCGCAAGGCAAGAAAGACGAGGCCAAGCGGGGGAGTTGGGCGTACTACCTCTCCTACTTGTATGCGAGGTACGGATGTGAGCCGATCCTGATCGTGTTGACGCAGAGCAGGTCCACCGCTCGCTGGGCGGCACAGCCCATCCGGCTGGGACTGCCCGTCTGGAACTCGCTCACCGTACGGCCGCTGGTCCTCGGCCCGGACAATGTGCCGCTGATCATGGACGAACACGAGGCTGTACGGGACGTGCCGCTCGCCGCCTTCTCGGCGATGACACATGGCAGGGGCCCGCAGGCCGCCGCCATACTGGAGACCCTGGCCGCCGCACTGCAAACCCTCGACCCCGACACCGCGGCGGTCTTCGCGCAGTTCACCGAGTCGTGCCTGGTCGATCCCCAGGCGAAGCAGATCTGGAGGGACCTGATGACGGCGATCAACTACTTCTTCCGGCACGAGGTCGCGGAGAAGGTGCGCGAAGAAGGCCGAGAAGAGGGGCGTGAGGAGGGCCGGCTCGAAGACCGTGCCGAAATGACCCTGAACATCCTGCGGTGGCGCGGTATCCAGGTGCCGGACTCGGTCCGTGAGCGGGTGGAAGCCTGCACCGACATGGACCAGCTCGAAGTCTGGGCGCAGCGAGCGGTCCAGGTGACCGAGGCGACCGCATTGTTCGATGGCGAATCACCCAGCCCCTGACGGCGACGGTCGTCAAGGGCAGCCTTTGGAAAGTCTCTGATGCCGCTCTCGATCCGTGAACTCAGGAATGTGCCTTATTCTCTACTGGCTCGGCGCAGAGGGAATTTCTGAGACGCCTCAGTAAGGGGTTATGAATGGCCACTTTCCGGAATCAGTCCTGGTTGGTTCGGGTATCGTTATTGGCGGTTTCCGCGGGCTTGGTGACTTCAGGGGTGATATCGACCCCCATGGCGTCGGCGGCCGAATCGGCGGCGCTCTCGTCGATGGAGAAGCGGGCATTCGACAACATAAACACGCAACGGGCGGAAAAGGGCTGCGCGGCACTGGTGGTCGACCCGAACCTGCAACAGGCCGCCCATGACTACGCGGTCGAAATGGTGCGGACCGGCAACTTCTCGCACACCTCGGCCACCGGACAGAGCCCCACCGACCGGGCCAAGGCTGCCGGATATAAGGGCGGCGTCGGTGAGAACATCGCGATGGGATTCCGCGATGACCCGAACGGCGTGGTCAACAACGGGACGTACGGGTGGATGAACAGCGCCGGGCACCGCGCGAACATCCTCAACTGCAACTACACCAGGACCGGAATGGGATACGACTCGGGCAATATCGACCCGGCGTACGCCGACGGTTCCTGGGTGCAGGTTTTCGGCTGATACAGGAAAGCCGCGGCGGAACGCTGCCTCACGGCAGGTGGCGTTCCCGGGGAGCGGTCGCGCCCTGCTCCGCCACCCTTCCGATTTTCGCCATGCGGACCAGTGTCGGCCTGGACAACACCTCGCCGATGTCGTGCAGGGCCACGATGAGTTCCTCGATGCCGTCCAGGGGCGTGTCCTTGTCCGCGTGCAGGAGTACGCCCCTGTACTCCTCGGACGAGATCTCCCTCCCGGGCATCTCGATGCGTTCCTCGTCCGTGAGGAACAGGGCCGGCACCGAGGTGTCCAGGGCCAGGGCGATGGCCGTGAGCTCGGTCGCCGTGAAGGCGCGGCCACCCCGTTCGGCCTGGTGGACGGCCTGACGGCTCCAGGGCTTGGCCAGGTACCGGCCCACCGCGTCGCCCAGTTCGGCGAGTGACATCCGCCGCGCCTCCCGGAGGCGTGCGATCTGCCGTCCGATGGCTTCCTCGACTCGCATGCCGCTCCTCATGTCATTCCCCACGATGACATAGCAATATCAGCATTGACATTGCTTGTCGAGCGCCCTAGCGTAATGCCAAGGATTTCTCTGTCAATGCACAGAATGACAGACGGCAAACGGAGGTCGAAGTGCAGCATTTCCATGTGGAATCCGTGGGTGCGGGGGACGGCTGCACCGTCCTCCGTGCCGCGGGCGAGATCGACGTGTACACCGCCCCCAAACTGCGCGAGAAAGTGATCGAGCTGATCGGCAAGGGGACCCTGCACCTCATCGTGGACCTGCGCGGCGTGGAGTTCCTGGACTCGACCGGCCTGGGGACTCTCGTGGGCAGCCTCAAGCGGCTGCTGGCGCGCGAAGGTTCCCTGAACCTGGTGATCACATCCGACAGGATCATCCGGCTCTTCCGCATCACCGGCCTCGTCAAGGTCTTCACGATCCACCCGACGGTCCCGGCGGCCATCACCGCCGACCGCCAGTGGCGGCAGACCTTCGCCGCGCAGGGCCATGACGCCGAGCAATGGTGCCGCGATCACGGACTGCTGTGAGTTCGTCGGTCAGATTCAGATTCCTTGGAAGCTGCTCGCCTGTGGCCGACTCGATACCGCACAGTGGGGAGTGGTTCTGTTCCCTCAGACAACCTCCGGCCAGCGATACCGAGCGCCAGGTCCATGCCCATGCCCATGACCACGCAGTCCCTGTCCCGGTCCCGGTCCCGGTCCCGAGCACGTTCCGTCGCGCTCACGGGCGCCGTCGTCGTCCTGCTCCTCGGCTGTTCCACCGAGAGCGAGCCGGTGACCGCCCCCGCCGGGCCTCAGCGAGATACCTCCCCGGCCGCCTCGGATGCGTCGGCCACGGCATCCCCGTCGGCTCCCGCCGCGCCCTCCGCCGCGGAGCCGACTCCCCGTGAGACCAGCCCCCGGGTCGAGACCGCCTTGCTCACCATCCCGGAGATCGGGCTCAGGGACCTGCGCGTTGTCCCGTACGAGGGGACGACCGACGACTGGCCGGGCACCCGGATCCAGAACCGCGGCGTCGGCGCCAGCCCGTACGGCAGCCGTGGTGGTGTCGGGCCCGGCGAGGTCGGCAACTACCTCGTCACGGCCCACCGCCTCTCCGCGGGCGGGCCCCTGCGCGAGCTTCCCTCCCTCGACGCCGGTGACTCGGTCCGCGTCGCGGCGGGCGGCACGGTCTACACGTACGAGATCACCGGGACCAGGGAGACGTCCTTCCGCTCGGAGCGTTCGCTCGCCGAACAGCGGGCGGCCGTTCCGGGGTTCCCGGGTCAGCGTCCCAGCCGGGCCATGATCACCCTCTCCACCTGCGCGACGCCCGAGGACAACGCGGCCGGGAACTACTGGCGCGACGACAGGGGCAACCCCGAACACCGCATCGACAAGATCGGCGTGCTGACTTCGACACGGCCGAGTTCGTAGGGCTTACGGGGGCGCGGCCGTTACTCCGGTGCGCCGCCGAAGCGCTCCTTGTACGCCTCCAGGTCCTCGTCCGTGATCTTGGCGAAGAGGACCGGGGGGACCGTGAAGGGCGTGCCCACGGGGACCGAGTCCAGTGACCTGGCCTCGTCGGCGGTCACCCAGACCGCCGTGTCGTCGGGCAGGGTGAAGGCCGAGCGCATGGCCTTCGCCGAGGCCGGGATGAAGGGCTCCGAGACCACCGAGTAGAGGTGGATCAGGTTCATCGCCGTACGGAGGGTCAGGGCCGCGCCCTCGGGGTTGGTCTTGATCTCCAGCCAGGGGGCCTTCTCCTCCAGGTAGGAGTTGCCGGCCGACCACAGGGCGCGCAGCGCGGCCGCCGCCTTGCGGAACTGGATGGCCTCCATCTGCTCCTCGTACTCCGCGAGCAGGCGGGCGATCTCCGCGCCCAGCTTCGCCTCCGCCTCGCCGGGCTCGCCGCCCGCCGGGACGTCGTCGCCGAAGCGCTTGCGGGAGAAGGACAGGACGCGGTTGACGAAGTTGCCGAGGGTGTCGGCGAGGTCCTTGTTCACCGTGGCGGTGAAGTGCTCCCAGGTGAAGGAGGAGTCGTCCGACTCGGGGGCGTTCGCCATCATGAAGTAGCGCCAGAAGTCGGCGGGCAGGATCTCCAGCGCGTCGTGCGTGAAGACGCCGCGCCGCTGCGAGGTGGAGAACTTGCCGCCGTAGTAGTTCAGCCAGTTGAAGGCCTTGATGACGTCGACCTTCTTCCACGGCGCGCGGGTGCCCAGCAGGGTCGCCGGGAACATCACGCTGTGGAAGGGCACGTTGTCCTTGCCCATGAACTGCGTGTAGTGGACGTCGCCCTCCGACTCCCACCACCAGGAGCGCCAGTCACGGTTCTCCGGGTCCTTGTCCGCCCACTCCTTCGTCGACCCGATGTACTCGATCGGGGCGTCGAACCAGACGTAGAAGACCTTGCCGTCGGCGGCCAGCTCCGGCCACGTGTCGGCCGGGACCGGGACGCCCCAGTCCAGGTCGCGGGTGATCGCGCGGTCGTGCAGGCCCTCCGTCAGCCACTTGCGGGCGATGGAGGAGGCGAGCACCGGCCAGTTGTCGGCGCGCTCGTCGACCCACGACTCGACCTCGCCGGCGAGCGCCGACTGGAGGAGGAAGAGGTGCTTGGTCTCGCGGATCTCCAGGTCGCTGCTGCCGCTGATGGCGGAGCGCGGCTCGATCAGGTCCGTGGGGTCCAGGACGCGCGTGCAGTTCTCGCACTGGTCGCCGCGGGCCTTGTCGTAACCGCAGTGCGGGCAGGTGCCGATGATGTAGCGGTCCGGGAGGAAACGGCCGTCCGCGACCGAGTACACCTGGCGGATCGCCCGCTCCTCGATGAACCCGTTCGCCTTCAGTTCGCGGGCGATCTCCTGCGTGATGTCGCGGTTCTGCGGGCTGGAACTGCGGCCGAAGTAGTCGAAGGCCAGCTGGAAGCCGTCGTACACGGCCTTCTGCGCGTCGTGCGCCTGGGCACAGAACTCGTCGACCGGGATGCCCTGTTCCTTCGCCGCCAGTTCGGCGGGCGTGCCGTGCTCGTCCGTCGCGCAGATGTACAGGACGTCGTGGCCGCGCTGGCGGAGGTACCGGGAGTACACGTCCGCCGGGAGCATGGACCCCACCATGTTGCCCAGGTGCTTGATCCCGTTGATGTACGGAAGGGCGCTGGTGATGAGGTGTCGAGCCATTGCGGGCTGCTCCCGAGTCGGTACGTGGGGTGACGGTTTCGTTTCTTCGTACTTCGACCTTCGACCGTCTACGAACCTTGAAATCGTAGCCGACATGGGTGGGCCGCCCGCTCCCCGTTTTACGGGGTGAGCAGCGGGCGGCCTCGGGTGGTCTCTGCGGGGTTTACGGGCGCCAGTTCGCCAGTACGCCCTCGTAGACCTCCGCGTCGGTGAGTTCGCGCGGGGTCGGGCCCGCGGGGAAGAAGGCCGTGTTCTCCGTCTTCAGCTTGCGGAGGTAGTCGAAGGCCTTGTTGTCCGGCTCACCGAAGGCGACGAAGGAGAAGAAGAGGGCGGGGTGGTTCTTCGCCGCGTCCGTCAGGGCCTGGGTGGCGGGGGTCTTGGCGTCCGGGGCGCCGTCCGTCTGGAAGATCACCAGGGCGGGGTCGGTGGTGCCGGACTTCTCGTAGTGGGCGATCACTTCTTCCACGGCCGCGTGGTAGCTCGTACGGCCCATGCGGCCGAGGGTGCCGTGGAGTTCGTCGATCTTGTTCTCGTGCTCGGTGAGGGTGAGCTCGCCGGTGCCGTCCAGTTCGGTGGAGAAGAAGACGACGTGCACGGTCGCCTCCGGGTCGAGGTGGGCGGCGAGGGCGAGGGACTGCTCGCCGAGGGCCTGGGCGGAGCCGTCCTTGTAGTACGGGCGCATCGAGGCGGAGCGGTCCAGGACGAGGTAGACCTTGGCGCGGGTGCCGTTGCCTCCGGCGGTGGTGAGGTTGTGTTTGGTGAGGGCGTCGGCGGCGGCGTTGTAGGCGGTGAGTAGGCCGGGGGCGTGGGATTCGACGTTGGCGAGGGCTGGGGCGGGAGCGGGCTTGTCGGCCTCGGCTTCGCCTTCGGCCCCGTCGTTGTTCCCACCCGCACCACCCGTGACGCTCTCGTCGTCGACTGCGGGTGGCCCCTGTGGGGCCTCGTCACCGTCGGCGACCGCGGGCTCGTTCGCTTGCGCGGCGACGGGTTCGGGCTGTGCGGTGATGGGCTCGGCGTTCGCGGCGGCGGGCTCGGGTTCGGCCTGCGCGGTGGCGGGCTCGGGCTCGACGGTCGCGGCGGCGATCGGCTCCGCCTCCGCCTCCGCCTCCGCCTCCGCCTCAACTTCGGCTTCCGCCTTCGCCGCCGGGGTCTCCTCGACCACGGACTTCGGCTCCGGCGCGACCTCGGCCTCGGCCTCGGCTTCGGGCTCGCGGGCGGCCTCCGCGACGGGCTCGGGCTCGGGCTCGACAACCGGCTCGGCTTCCACCACGGGCTCGGGCGCCGACTCGGGGGCGACCTCGGCGACCGGTTCGGACTCGACAACCGGCTCGGCTTCCACCACGGGCTCGGGCGCCGGTTCGGGGGCGGCCTCGGCGACCGGTTCGGGCTCGGGCTCGATGACCGGTTCCGGCTCCACCACGGGCTCCGGCTTGGTCTCGGCGACGGGCTCGGGCTCTGCAATCGTCTCCGGCTCGGGGGCGATCTCGACGACCGGCTCCGGCTCGGGCGTGACCTCCGCGACAGGCTCCGGCTCGGGCGTGACCTCCGCGACAGGCTCCGGCTCAGGCTCCGGAGTTGCGGTGGCGGCAACCGGTTCGGGCTCGGGTGCTGTCTCCGGCTCCGGGGTCTTGTCGGTGGCGGACACGGTAACGGGCTCGGCCGGGGCCGCGGCCGCGGCCTTCGGCGTCGTCGCCAAAGGCATCTGCTTCGGGACCGTCACGTTGTCGAACGCCGCCGAAACCAGCTCGTCCACCACGGAGCCCTTGGACGCCTTGGACGACTCCGATGTCTTGGGTTCGGTGGCGGGAGCCGCCGGCGCCGGTACCGAAACCTTCGGCTCGGCTGCCGCGGGCACAGGCGTGGGCTCGGGAGCCGTCTCCTGCCGGGCAGACGGCACGCTCGGCTCAGCCACCGCGGTGGCGTCCCCCTTGCGTGACTTTCCAAACGCGTTCCGCAGGAGGTTGAGAATGCCCATGTGCGCAACCCTTCGCATGAGTTGGTTCCGTCAATCCCTGGCCAGGACGGACACGTAAGGTTAGCCGCAGGATTTGACGATCTTCGGCAGGGTCGGTTTCGGTCCTGAACTTAGGTATCCCTTACCTTCCCTTTGCCTGGACTCCCCTGCGGACGCCGGGGGTTCACCTCTCGTTCACCTCATGGCTGCGCCCTCGCACTCGCGTGCCCCTAGCGTCACGCTCGACACAGACATAGGGGAGGGAACGTGCGCAACCTGCTGCCTCTGATCGGCTCGACCGGCTCACACCCGGGCGGACGATCCGCGATGACCTGCCGGTACCGCTGTGGTGACGCCTGCTTCCACGAGGTGCCCAACACCAGCGCCAACGAATACGTCGGCGACGTCATCGCCGGGGCGCTCAGCCGTCGTTCCATGATGCGCGCCGCCGCCGTGGTGACGGTCTCCACCGCCGCCGGAAGCGCCGTCGTCGGTGCGGGCGCGGCCCCGGCCGCCGCCCAGAGCGCCGACGCCGCTCCGGCCGCGGCCCCGGCGGCGTACACGAAGGGCAAGGCCGCCCGCGGTCTGCGCTTCACGCCGGTCGCGCCCAACACGGCCGACGCCGTGACCGTCCCCGAGGGCTACAACCAGAACGTGGTCATCCGCTGGGGCGAGCCCATCCTGCGCGGCGCCCCCGCCTTCGACCCGGACAAGCAGACCGCGAAGGCGCAGGCGGGCCAGTTCGGCTACAACTGCGACTTCCTCGCCCTGCTCCCGCTGCCGGGCGAGCGCGGCCGGCAGGTGCTCGTGGCGAACCACGAGTACACCGACGAGATCCTGATGTTCAAGGGATACGACGCCGCCAACCCGACCCGCGAGCAGGCCGAGATCGCCTGGGCGGCGCACGGCTTCTCCGTCGTCGTGGTGGAGGAGGACCGGAAGAGCGGCAAGCTCACCCCCGTACCCCGCCACCACCTCAACCGCCGCGTCACCGCGACGAGCGAGTTCAGGATCACGGGTCCGGCCGCCGGGTCCGATCTGCTCAAGACCTCCGTCGACCCGACCGGCACGAAGGCGCTCGGCACGCTCAACAACTGCGCCGGCGGCGAGACCCCCTGGGGCACGACGCTGCACGGCGAGGAGAACTTCAACCAGTACTTCGCCAACAGCAGCCGCGCGACCGACAAGCGGTACGGCATCGGCACCGGCGCCACCGAGCGCAAGTGGGAGCGTTTCGACAAGCGCTTCGACGTCGCCCAGGAGCCGAACGAGGTGCACCGCTTCGGCTACATCGTCGAGCTGGACCCGTACGACCCCACCTCGACGCCCCGCAAGCGCACCGCGCTCGGCCGCTTCAAGCACGAGGGCGCGACCATCCGCCTCACGGACGACGGCCGCCCGGTCGCCTACACCGGCGACGACGAGCGCTTCGACTACCTGTACAAGTTCGTCGGCAGCAAGCGGATGCGGCACGGCCACAGCCGGTCCGCCCGCGAGCACAACATGACCCTCCTCGACGAGGGCACGCTGTACGTCGCCAAGTTCACCGGTGACTCCCCGGCGACCGAGATCGACGGCACGGGCAAGCTGCCGTCGGACGGTGAGTTCGACGGCGGTGGTACGTGGATTCCGCTGGCCACCGCCACCGCGAAGGGTGCCGTCTCGCACGTCGAGGGTATGACGGCGGACGAGGTCTTCGTCTTCACGCGGCTCGCCGGTGACAAGGTCGGCGCCACGAAGATGGACCGCCCCGAGGACGTCCAGCCCTCGCCGCACTCCGGCAAGGTGTACGTCGCCCTCACGAACAACTCCAACCGCGGTGTCGGTACGAACGCCAAGGCCGACGAGGCCAACCCGCGCAACGCCAACAAGCACGGGCACGTCCTCGAACTCACCGAGCGCTGGAACCGTGCCGACGCCAAGACCTTCGCCTGGTCGCTGTTCCTCGTCGCGGGTGACCCGGCCGACCCGGCCACGTACTTCGCGGGCTTCCCGAAGGACAAGGTCAGCCCGATCTCCTGCCCCGACAACGTGGCCTTCGACCCGTACGGCAACCTGTGGATCTCCACCGATGGTGCCCAACTCGGTTACCACGACGGCCTGTTCGGCGTCGCGACCAAGGGGGACCGGCGCGGTGAGCTGAAGCAGTTCCTGACCATGCCGAAGGGCGCCGAGACCTGCGGCCCGATCGTCCAGGACCGCCGCGTCGTCGTGGCGGTGCAGCACCCGGGCGAGATCGACGGCGCGACCGTCGAGAAGCCGGCGAGCGCGTGGCCCGACGGCCCCGGGAAGATGGTCCGCCCGTCCGTCGTCGCGGTGTGGCGCAAGGACGGATGCGACATCGGCGTCTGAGCCGCGGTCGTACTTGCGTTTGTCCTTGTATGTGGGCAGGGGGCGCCTTCCTTCGGGGAGGCGCCCCCTGCCTTTGTCCTACGGGCTCTTGTGGAGGGTCAGGTCCACGACGAGGGTCCTGTGGTCCGTGTTCTCCAGGTCCAGGAAGCGGGTCCTGTTGGCCGAGAAGTCCCGGGACACGAGGACGTGGTCGATCTGGGTGCCGAGGATCGGGGACGTCCGGGAGGGCCAGGTCGGGGTGCGGGTGTCGCCGGTGAGGCGGGCGCTGTCTCTGAGCCCCGTGTCCAGGATGCGGCGGAAGGCCGCGTGGTCCTGGGTGGCGTTGAAGTCGCCGGCCACGATGGTGGGGGCCGTTCTGTTCGCGGCGGCGTAGTCGCGCAGGGCGGTGAGTTCCCTGCGCCAGGTGCCGAGGTGGGCCGGGAGCGGGGGCATGGGGTGGGCCAGTTGGAGGCGGACCTCCAGGCCCGCCACCTCGGCCGTGGCGCCGGGCATGCCCATGGTGGCCGGGATGCCGGCCGTCGGCTTGAGCGGGTGGCGGCTGAGGATGACGGAACCGTCCGAGCCCGCGCCCTCGACCGCCTGCCGGTAGGGGTACGGGTTCTTCCCGTCCGCCCCGAAGGCCTGCTTCAGCTTGTCGTCGCAGGTGTACGTGCACTCCTGGACGAAGACGAGGTCGGGGCGCTGCTCTGTGACGGCCTCGATGAGCTCGTCCGTGGCCTGGCCGAACTCGACGTTCGAGGTGAGTACGCGGAGTTCGGTGACCGGGGTGCCGGTGGCTTCCGTGGTCTTTCCGTACGGCTCCATGTGCCAGGCGATCGCGGCGAGGGCGGCCACGCTCCAGGCCAGGCCGGTGCGCCAGCGGGTTAGCGCGGCGAAGAGGAGGGCGACGGCGGTGGGGGCCAGTAGCCAGGGGAGGAAGGCGAGTAGTTGGGGGACGGGGGTGATGGCGTCGGTGTCGGCGATTCGGCAGCCGACGATGACGCTCACGGTGGTGAGCAGGAGGCCGGCGAACCAGGTGGCGGCTCTTGGGCCGCCGGGGCCTGACCTGGGGGTGTCGTCGGTCCACTCGTCGGTCTCAGCCGTCGCACTGCCCAAGGTCGCCCCTTCCCTCTGCGTGGATCCTCTCTCAAAGACGGGGGTTTTGGGCGGCGGGTTGTGTTCTTGTACGTGTGTCTGCGGGTTCGGTGGGGGCTGGTCGCGCCCACGCGGCGGAGCCGCACAATGTCACAGCCTCGCGCCCCTGGGTGTGTGGGTGGGCGGTGCCGCGACGGGGTGTCCGATCGCCGCTCTGGGATATTCGGTCATGGCATGTTGCCGCGGCGATCGGACACCCCGACACGACCCCTCACGCCGGAAGGCCGAGAGCGGAAAAGCGTCG
>NZ_JBFAHW010000073.1:0-51004 GCF_040654355.1 Streptomyces sp. NPDC050704
GCAAGGTGCTGCTCGACGAGGCCGACCTGTGGCCGGACAAGAAGTTCGTGATCACGAACATCATCGTGTCGCAGAAGTTCCTCAAGGAGCACCCGGACGTCGTCGAGGCCGTACTGCGCGGCTCGGTGAAGACCAACAAGTGGATCAACGCCAACCCGGAGGAGGCCAAGGCGGCCGCCAACACGGCCCTCAAGGAGGAGTCCGGCAAGTCGCTGCCCGCCGAGGTCATCGACCCGGCCTGGAAGTCCATCACCTTCCTCGACGATCCGCTGGCCGCGACCCTCGGCACCGAGGCGGAGCACGCGGTCAAGGCGGGCCTGCTGGAGAAGCCCGACCTGAAGGGCATCTACGACCTCGCCCCGCTCAACAAGGTCCTCAAGGCCGAGGGCGAGGACAAGGTCGACGACGCCGGTCTGGGCGCCGAGTAACGGCAACCGGGCGCCGACGAGTTCCCAGGAGGCGCCGACCGTGGCCGACACGTTCGCCAACGCTACCGAGGACGCCACGGCGGTGACCTGCACCGCCCGTATCGAGGTTGGCCCCAGCCGCAGGGCGTCCAGGTGTACGCCGACACCAGGATCTGGCACCAGGAGGTGCGGCCGTAGACGTGGCAGAACAAGCGGTCTGGGCTGGTCGGCGCGTCCGGCGGAGCCAGTGGTTGACGTCCACCGCCAGGACCAGACGCCCGTCGGCGGCCTCGGACTGCGGCAATCCGGCCAATACCTGCCGCAGTCGCGGCACATCGACGTTGCCGCTGTTCAGCGCGTCGTACATGGCGCCGTGCCCGCGCCGATGCTCGGCCGTCAGCGTGAGGTCCACCGGCGTGGTCACCGGGCCGTCCGCCTGTCCGGCGAGTCCCCGGGCTAGCAAGCGCGTGCGATGCGACGTTCGAGGCCAGAGGTTGAAAGACAAGCTGAGCGAGCCCGCCGGAGGATCAGTCGCCGAAGTAGGCCTTGGCAACGGCGTAGCTGTCCTCGTAGAGGTGGTAACGGGTGATCCGCCCGTCCCGGACCGTGGTGTGCAGGGCGAACGCGGTGTCGATGTCCCGGCCCGTCTTCTTGACCTCGGAGATCATGCGCCCGATGAGCACCACATCGTCGCCCTCGGCGATGACCTGGCGGAGGTCGAACTCCTTGGCTTGCACATGGATCTGCAGCAGTTCGAAGAACGTCCGCATGCCCTCCGCCGAGTCGACCTCCGGTACCCACGGAATGCCCGGCGGGTGCGGGATCGAGAACGACACCGAGTCGGCGAACAGCGCCGCCGCCTCCGCACTCTTCCCCTCGGCGAGCAGCGGGAACAAACGTTGCACAGTCTGCGCCGGTGACTCTGCTGTCATGCGTGTCGACCTTACAGGTCGGATATGCGGTGCAAGCCCATCAAGCCCTGATTCAAGAGGACCCTCGGGCCGTGCCGACATGCGCCGTAGCCGCGAGTCAGCTGAGGCGGGGCCAGGCCGGGCCGGGCCCACCTGCCCTGTGGGTGCACGGCCCCGTCGGAGGGCTTCAGCTGAGCTCCTCGGCGAGTCCGACGACGATGCCCTCGGGGCCGCGGACGTAGCAGAGCCGATAGATGTTCTCGTACTGCACGATCTCGCCGACGAGTTCGGCACCGTGGGCCCGCAGGCGGGCAACGACGTCCTCGATGTCGTCGACGGCAAACATGATGCGACGCAGGCCGAGCGTGTTCGCCGGCGCGTCTTTCGGCTCGGGGGTGATGGCCTTCGGCCTGTGGAACTTCGCCAGCTCCACTCGCCCGTGGCCGTCCGGCACCCGCAGCATGGCGATGTCCTGCCGGACGTCATCGAGCCCGATGACACGCTCCGCCCCGCGCCATTCGAGTGGCCCCTTACCCTCGAGCTCCATGCCGAGTTCGACGAAGAACGCAATGACAGCCTCAAGGTCGTCGACGACGATGAGCACGTTGTCCATCCGCTGGATCGTCATGTTGGGCCTCCTTCGTGCGGCACGGACACGGTAGCCGCTTCTGCCCCTGAGACGGAGCTGAGAAGCCGTACTGCACGGCTTGTCCCACAGCAGGTGAGGGCCGTCCGGACAGGCCTCGTCACACCTCACGGGTGTTCATGTTCGTGAATAAGGATCAAGTACGCGTCTATTGACGCGTCCACGGCAAGCCCTTAGCTTCCAAAGAAAGCGCTTGCTCCGCCTGCGATGCGACATCCGGCCAGCCACGCCATTCATGTTCTCGAACCAACCGCATCGTCGCGCTCATGTGCCGAAAAGACCACGGAAGTAGCAGCGAATCCAGCATTCAACGACGAATGGGGAGGCAAGGATGAGGCGACCAGTCGCACTCCGGCTCCATGCGGCACTGGCCACGGTGGCCCTTACGGCCGCGACCGGTGCGGTTCTGTCGATGCCCGAGGCGTCGGCAGCGACCGGTAGCGCCACCGGTTACGCGACCCAGAACGGCGGGACCACCGGCGGCGCGGGCGGGCAGACCGTACGGGCCACCACCGGAACCGCGATCCATGCGGCCCTGTGCGGCCGGGCCAGCAGCAGCACCCCGATCACCATCGAGGTCCAGGGGACCATCAACCACGGCAACACCAGCAAGGTGTCGGGCAACAGCTGCAACACCGCCGCCGGTGTGATCGAGCTCAAGGAGGTCAGCAACATCACGATCATCGGGGTCGGCAGCGGCGCCGTCTTCGACCAGTTGGGCATCCACATGCGCGACGCCCGCAACATCATCATCCAGAACGTGACCGTCCGGAACGTCAAGAAGTCGGGCTCCCCCACGTCCAACGGCGGTGACGCCATCGGCATGGAGCGCAACGTCCGCAACGTCTGGGTCGATCACACCACCCTGGAAGCGTCGGGTGGGGAGTCACAGGGGTTCGACGGTCTTTTCGACATGAAGGACAACACCCAGTACGTGACCCTCTCCTACAGCATCCTGCGCAACTCCGGCCGCGGTGGCCTCGTCGGGTCGAGTGAGAGCGACGTCTCGAACAGCTTCATCACCTACCACCACAACCGGTACGAGAACATCGACTCCCGTGCTCCCCTGCTGCGTGGCGGTACAGCCCACATGTACAACAACCACTACGTGAAACTCAACGAGTCCGGCATCAACTCCCGGGCCGGAGCCCGCGCCAAGGTGGACAACAACTACTTCGAGGACTCCAAGGACGTCCTGGGCACCTTCTACACCGACGCGGCCGGTTACTGGCAGGTCAGCGGCAACGTCTTCGACAACGTGACCTGGTCCAGCCCCGGTGACGAGAACCACCCCGCCGGCCCCAACCCGCAGTCCAACACCACTGTCAGCATCCCTTACTCCCACAGCCTCGATGCGGCCAGTTGCGTGCCGAGCATCGTGAACCGTACGGCAGGCCCCAACAAGGGCATGCAGGTGTCGGACGGCAAGTGCTGACCGCGGACGCCGGCACCAACCGCCCTCACGTCGGCACCAACTGACCCGACACCGGAGCCCATCCGGCCCGTCACACCCAACTCGGTACCGGGCGGGGCCTGTTCGACCCGAAGCCGGTCGTGCACTGGTCGAGCATCCCGGCGTGGACGAGGTCGGATCTCTCCAAGGGGATTCATCAACAGGCCCCATCCCGTCCACCGAGCGCAAGACGGCGTCACCATGAAGGTATGACGGATCCGACGGACAACCCACACGAGTCGACCGGCTCGCGCAGTGCGGACAACGTGCTGAACTCACAGCAGGCTGCGGCCTGGAACGGCTACGAGGGCCGGTACTGGGCCGACCACCAGGACCGCTACGACGGTCTCAACGACGGGGCCAACATCCCGCTCCTCGACGCCGCGGCCATCGCTCCGACCGACCGCGTCCTCGACATCGGCTGCGGCAACGGGCATACCACCCGCCTCGCCGCAGGCCGTGCCGCATACGCCCTGGGCATCGACCTGTCGGCACCCATGCTGGAGCGGGCCCGGGCGAGCGCCGTCGCCGGATCCGTCGACAACGTGGACTTCGTACAGGCCGACGCGCAGGCGTACGACTTCGAGAAGGCCGCATTCGACATCGCCATCAGCCGCTTCGGCATCATGTTCTTCGCCGACCCGGTCGAGGGTTTCGACAACATCGCCCGTGCCCTGCGCCCCGGCGGGCGCCTCGCCTTCGTCTGCCCGCAGGACTTCGACCGCATGGACCAGTCCACGGTCTTCGCGGCGATCGGAGAGCACGTACGGCTGCCGGATCTGTCACAGTCCACCGGCCCGAGCCCGCTCGCCTTCGCCGACCCGGACAACACTCGCCGGGTCCTGGCCGACGCCGGCTTCGACAACGTGGCCATCGAGGGCATCGAACAGCCCCAGTACTGGGGCGAGGACGCCGACGACGCGGCCGGCTTCCTCTTCGGCTTCGGGCCGCTGCGCCACTGGCTGCGCGAGGCGCACGCCGATTCCCTGGCGGAGCAGCGCGCCCGGCAGGCCGCGGTGGACACTTTCCGTACGTATCAGGACGACAGCGGTGTGCGGCTGATCGGCCGCTACTGGCTCGTCACCGCCGTACACCCGTGAGGCCCCGGACCCACATCGCGCACACTCGCGGCGGTCCGTGACGGCCCGCCGACGAGCTCGTCGCTGACGAAGGGACCGTACGGCCTGGCTGCTTGACAGGGTGGGGATGCATGGGCGGACTCAGACATGCAGGGTGGGCCGGTAGATGAGCTCTTGGGTGTGGCTGTCGAGCGTCCGGCACTCGATCAGTTCGAGGTCGAAGTCGGCCGCACCCTGGAAGATCGGGTCCATTCCGGTCTGACCTGTGATCACAGGGAAGAGCGTCACCTGGACGCGGTCGACGAGACCGGCGGCCATCAGCGCCCGGTTCATCGACAGGCTGCCGTGCGAGCGCAACGGCACCTCGGACTCCTCCTTGAGCCGGGCGACGACGTCGACGGCGTCACCGCTCACAACGGTCGCGTCCGGCCAGTCGAGTGATCCTTCCAGTGTCGTCGACACCACCGTTGCAGGCAGGCTCCTCATCCGCGTGACCCATGGGTCACGCACCTCGGACTCCTCGGTGCTCGATGCCAGCATCTGCGCGAACGCCCGATACGTGTTGGCCCCGAAGACCATCCGCTGCTCCTCGCCGTACAGGGCGAGGCGGTGGTCGAGGAGCTCGGGGCCCTGCTTGCCCCAGTAGCCGGTCCAGTTGCCGCCGGCGGCACCGAAACCGTCGAGGCTGGAAAAGACGTCGAAGGTGTAGGTAGCGGTCATGATTCTCTCCTCGAGTGCGGTGTGTGGGGATGCAGACCGGCAACCACGGCGAAACTCATCGGCCCTTGGACCCACGGAGTCCGGCCGGATCGGCTGCGCGCACCCGACGAGACCGGCCGGCTCCGGCCCCCAGGCCACCGAGCCCCTCCGTGGGCCTCCAGCGTGGCACGGCCGCAGCCTCCCGGGACGGCGTTCTCCTCGGTGACGACCTCGGCGAGACAGCCCCTGCCGACTTCAGTCTGCGGCCTTCGGCGTCGAGGCGGCCGTACACGGACAGGCCGGACCGGCGCAGTCGCAGCAGTCGGCGGCCATGTCGAGCAGGTGCTCGGCCCGGCGGTCGATTTCGTCGGCGACCGAGCGCAGCGCGCAGGTCGAGAGCCGAGTCCCTGAAGAGCTTGCACTGGCTCGGTGCGTACGGGCCGGGGCCCAGGTTGATCAGGGCGCTGCCCAGGCGTCGTGGGAGCTAGCCCTGCTTGCCCTTGTCGTACGTGTCCCTGGCGTGCATGACATCGGGGACGCGGCTTTCCACCCACCGGGCCAGCGACCAGACCTGGCGGCCGGCCTCCTCGCCGAGCGGGGTGAGGGAGTAGTCGACGTGCGGCGGGATGACGGGGTACGCCTCACGGCGTACGAAGCCGTCCCGCTCCAGGGTCTGGAGGGTCTGGGCGAGCATCTTCTCGCTGACGCCACCGACGGCGCGGCGCAGCTCGCTGAAGCGGTGGGTGCCGTCGAGGAGCACGGCCAGCACGAGGACGCCCCAACGGCTGGTGACGTGCTCCAGGACCAGCCGTGAGGGGCAGCTCGCGGCATTGACATCCGGCGCGAGCGACTGCGGCACCACCTGGTCTCTACTCACTGGCATAGCAGTATCTTACTTCAAGGTGTGCACTTTCCAAAAGAAAGCGCCCGCGGCGGTCGAATCGGTGCACACGGCCGCGTCCTGGTTCCGTGTCGGCACCGAAGCTCCTCCCCTGCGCACCTCTTGGTAAGTACCCACTTTTTTGTGCGTACTTGTCGCAGCTCAGGACCTCGACAAGGGTGAGGAGAGATCAGTCATGGGAGACCTCGAGGAAGAGGAGCAGCAGTGAACGGCGAAGCACCAGTGACCGTTGTCGGGCTCGGAGAGATGGGCCGGGCCCTGGCCGACGCCTTCTTGGCCGAGGGCCGGCCAGTCACTGTCTGGAACCGAACTGCCGCCAAGGCAGAGGGGGTTGTCACGCGGGGAGCGGTCCGCGCCGGTTCGGTCGCCGAGGCGGTGACCGCGAGCCCGCTGGTGGTCGTCTGCCTGCTGGACTACAGCGCCGTGCGGGAGACCCTGGAACCGGTGGCGCCGCAGCTGCACGGCAGGACCGTCGTCAACCTCACCAACGGCACTCCCGTGCAGGCCGGCGAGATGGCCGAGTGGGCGGCGGGACACGGGGCGGACTATCTGGACGGCGGCATCATGGCCGTACCGACGACCGTCGCGACACCCGAGGCATTCATTCTCTACAGCGGCGAGCAGCGGGTCTTCGACCCGCTCCGAGGAACGCTCGACGTGCTCGGCGCGGCGAAGTACCTCGGCGCGGAGGTGGGTCTCGCCTCCCTCTACGACCTGGCGTTGTTGAGCGGCTTGAACCTGATGTTCGACGGGTTCCACCACTCGGTCGCCATGGCCACCTCGCAGAAGGAGGGCACCGCGGTCGGCTTCACCGAACTTCTCGTCCCCTGGCTGACGAACATGGCTCAGTTGCTGCCCGCGTTCGCCGCGGAGGTCGACGCCGACCTGGACAGGGACGCGGAGCCTCAGCTCACCCAGGGGCTCGATGTCCAGCTCGTCGGGCTGGCCAACATCATGAACGCCTCCCGGGAGGCCGGAGTCAGCACCGCACCGCTGGAACCGTCTCTGGCCGGACTGAAAGCGCTGCTCGCCGAGGGCCGTGGCGTGTGGAGTGCGCCGGCCTCGGTGCGGCAGCTCAGGTCCGGGCCGCCGGTCGGTTGACATACGATTCGAGCTTGCCGCGACGCCGGATATCGAGTGTCGCGCAGTGGAATGAGCCGCCGAACGGCGCGTAGTGCAGCAGGTCGCACGGGATCGGCTCGAACCCCCATCCTTCAAGCGCGCGCAGCATTTCGGTGTGGTGCCGCTCGGCGATGACCCGCTTCTCGTCGATCATGAGAATGTTCATGTTGAGCCACTTGCCGCACATCGAGGTGACCTTGAGCAAGCGCTCGTCGATCGGGTTGGGGTCGGGGGCGATCAGGATGTCCCAGGAATTCAGGACGTCGGGCAGCCGGTCGACGTCGACGTATTCGGGATTGACCAGTACCTTGCCGGGCGAGATCGGGAGGAATGTCGTGTCGATGTGCATGGGCGTGCGGCAGTGGCTCTCGATTTCGTGGATGCGATAGTCCGGTCCCAGGTGGCGGCGGAGCCAGTCGATGCCCATCCGGTTGGTGACGTTGCTCCGCGTGACGAACAGGTCGCGTCCCGCGCGCACGAAATCCGCCGCGTCGAATACCGGCTCGAACTCGGTGAGGATGTAGCGCATGGGCTCGCCTGGCTCGGGGGTACGGAAGTCCGCCTCGAACAGTCCGTCGGTGAGCTGCGGCTTCGGTGCCGCCGTCCAGCGCGCGCCGCGCCGGAAGTAGTCCTTGAGGATCTGGCGATAGGCGTGGGTCTCGAAGTAGCGGCACGGCCATGCCATCGGGGTCTCGATGATCTCGTCACCGATCACGAGCATGCTGTCTCGCGGGCAGGCGTTGCAGAATCCGCGTGACGACCAGTCGGGAGTGCCGAAGCGTTGCCGGTGGTCGACCGCGGCCGGACGTCTGACCGTGATACCGAGGGACTGCAGGAGAGCGATGAACCGATCGAGCTCGTGCTGTGCCCGCTCGATCAGTACGCGCGGATACTTGAAGCCGGCCGCGAGCCCCTGCAACCGCGCCGCCCGTGAGGGGACGTTGCAGGCTACGACCGGATGGTTGGAGGGCATCGTCGCGCCATCGAGACACCCGACGATGACCTCTTCCAGCGGATCCCATTCGTTGTGTGAATTCACCGGAGAAACGAAAGGTTCCGCGGCGTTGACAGTCGCCACCGACAGCGCCGACATCACGTGTAGCCTCCAGCCCACGGACAAGCATGATTGCCGGGTGCCGCCATCGGGATTCCGAGCCTTCGCACCGCCGCCGTGCTCAACCACTTTCGTCTGTCTTCCGGGTAACCACGAATGAGCCGCCCAACCACGGACGGACCGTCAAACCGTGACGCCCCGACACTCCGCCGCGGGGGTTTGCCGGACCCCGCCACTGGGCGTGGCGGGAGCCCGCGTATGACCGCCGCGGCCACCGTCTGCGTCCTGTCCCCCGGCGCTTGGAGCACCGGCCCTCTCCTCAAGCACGTGCCCACGGGGCCGCGTCTTCGGGGTCCCCGTAATCGCGGGTGGTGCGGCCGGGGGGTGGTGAAGCTGCTGGAGCGGGTGGCCGCGGCGCGGGCGGAGGCCGGGCGGGAGACCTGTCAGCGGGTGCGGCATCTGCTGACGCCGAAGCTGAGGGGTGAGCTGGGGTTCCTGCGCGGGCTGGATGCCCACACCTTGGACTTGACGGGCCTGCCGGCTGACCGCCGCCAGGAACCGGCGTGAGCCGCAGCGCCGTCACCCGATCCTTTTGACGGTGCTCTCGCAGTCCGCTGCCGACGTGCTGGAGAGCCGGGCGCGGAGAGAGACCGGCGCGTCGCCGTTGAAGCTCGGCTACAGGAGCGGTGGCGCCAGCGGCTCGGCTTCCTGGACGCCGACCAGGAGGCTGCGCACCGACTGGTCGAGCTACTGACCGACACCAGGTACGCCCAGCAGCTGCAACGGTTGTTGGACGAACATGGCAAGCACAAGGGCGGATCGGGGAATGGGTGACCCCGGGGGGTGTCCACTAAGGATCAAGCCCTGCCAGCTCTCACGGCAACACGAGTCCAGGGTCAGTAGGGCGGCGGCGAGCTGTCACCGGATCTCCGAACCTGTCGAAGGGCCTTCTCCTCGGCGAGCATGTGCAGAAATCCGCGGACCCGCTCGATGCGGCCGGGATCGAGTTCGGCCACGACCGACTGCTCGCTGTCGGAGGGCTGGGCGCGGGCGACGAGGGTCCCATCAGGTGCGAACACCGCGCTGTCGCCGGCGGTCGGGCGGTTCGACGGGCCGCCGACAGGGTTGGTGAAGACGCTGTAAACGGTGTTCTCCAGCGCCCGGGCGGCCAGATAGACAGCGGCACGATGCTCCGCTCCAGCGGCGAAGGCACTCGGACAGAGATATGCATGCGCGCCGGAGAGGGCTGCCTGCCTGGCATGCTCCGGGAATGACATGTCATAACATATTGCGATTCCCAGCTGCCAGTCGCCCACCTGCACCATGCCGCCACCCCCCTGGCCCGCGGTGAACAGCGCAGCTTCATCCCGCTGCCACAGGTGCTCCTTGTCGTACACGACCGAGACCGTGGCCGACGGGTCGACCATCAGGACCGAGTTGGTCAGTGCCCCGTCGGCTCTGCGGACGGCCGCGCCCGTCAGTACGGTTGTGTCCGAGCGCACCGCGGCGTCCAGGAGTGGCTCCAACCGCAGGTCGTCCACCCGGTTCGCACTGTTCGCCGCGACCGTGCCGCCTTTCTGGTCGGCGTCCAGGGCGTCCAAGTCGTAGGCGCACAGATGGAGTTCGGGCAACACGGCCACACGCACTCCGGGTGCGGGGATCGAGTCCAGGAGGCCCGCCGCTCGGCGGGCGTTGCCCTCCACATCGCCGGGTTTCGCCCTGGCCTGCAGGAGACCCACGCGCAGTGCGGTGGAGGGAAGCCCGCCGGCCATCAGCGCAGGCTCACGCCGAGGCGGGCGTAACCGGGCTCCGCCCCGTCACGCTCGGCCTTGACCCTGCTCCCGGTGAGTCTCGATGCCTCGATCGGAAGGGGAAGGTCCACAAGGAAGTCCCCGTACTCGGCGGAGGGGTGGCAGCCCAGGTCGACGGTTTCCCCGTCGGACGTCAGCAGGGTCACCCGCCATTCGTCGGCTCCGTCAACCGCCGGCGCGGTCGCGGCAACCCTGAGCACGTCGTCTGCGACCACTTGAGCGGTCACCACAACGGCCATGCGCCGCAATGGTGCGCCGAGGGCGTGCATCCCCCCGTGCTTCACCAGTGGGCGGCGCTTCCTGTCGGGTAGGTGGACGGCCAAGGCTTCGCCGACATACATGGTGTGCACGGGGAAGGGGACGGTTTCCCTCAGGACGCACTCCAGGCTCACCACGCCGCCCTCCACCCAGGGGCTGCTGACGACCTCCGGCTCACCGAACGCGATGAGTTCACTGGCGGTCTTGTCAATCGTGTCCCGTGAGAAGCTACCCGCGAAATCCGCGATTTCCGGCTGGTCCTCCGAACACAGGGTGAGGCTGAACTCCCCGGTGCTCTCGATGAGCTTTCGGGAGGTGGCACGGGGGCTGAGCACGACAGCCACGTACAGCGGATCCTTGTTGACGAAGTATGCCCATTCGGCCGACATGACGTTCACGTTGTCGCCGTGCCGGACAGACACGAGCCCAACCGTTGTAGTGGCCATTTTCCAGAGTTGGGCAGGAATGTCCCGGGGCACGGCGTCGCCTCCATCATGGAAGTTGGGCAGAATTTCCGATTTGGGAAGATCTTCAAGCATCCTCGCACGTCAGGCTAACGCTCCCCCGTAAGCCGAGGGGCGAAGATCAGCCATTTGTGCCACCCTCCCGCTTCCTTGCGTCGTGTAACTTCTGGATCTCCGCAGGTCGGTCGTCATCCCTCAGGGTTAAACGCACGTAGACGTGACGTGGGTCACGCTCGGTGGTGTTGTGCTCATTATTGAAGAAGCTCAGGATTTAGTTCTGCGCAAGGTTTCCTTGTGCAGCGATCGTTCCGTCGAAAGCGGGAGGGGGTGTTTCGAAATGAAGAAGCCGATTCGCCGCAACGTGCGCGACCTCAAGTAATCGACCGGTCGGCCCGGGCCTGCCTAAATGTGGGCCCGGGCCGACTGACCGGCGAAATGGGGGATGGATCCCTCGCATCTTTGACGAAGGTAATCCTGGAGGGCTTCCATGGAGCTGACGGATCGTGTTATGAGGATCATCTGGGTCGAAGGAGAGGGCCTGGTGGTATCGGACTCCTTCGGTCGGGTCCATCTCCTCAATGAAGAACTGAGAGTGGTTCGTTCCTCCCCCCGAGTCCGGCAGGGCAGACCGCTGTACGGCTTGGTGGTGGCCGGCCGCTGGGTGATAGGACGGGACCGGATGGGGGCGGTGTTCCGGTGGTCCCTCGACACACTGGACCTGGTGAACCGCCTCGATCCGGCCACAGTGTGCGATCCCGCCACCCTGATCGAGGGAGAGGAGCCGTCTCCGGTCAGCGCCCGGGGCATCGGCGTTTGGGATGGTCGGGTCTTCGTCACGGCCGGTTATCACCACCAGATGCTGGTGATCGACCTGGAGACCTTCGACGTCCTGGAGGTCCGCCCTGGCATGTTCGGTCACAGCCCCATGGAGTGGGCGTGCACCGAACACCCGACGCTTCACGCAATATCAGACAAAGAAGGAACCCTGCGGTTCGGGAATTTCGCCGACCTGAATTTCCCGGACCACGTAAAGTTGGACGAAGGTAACATCCATCGGGTTCGTTACGACGCCCGGCACGACCGCTTCTGGTGCACCCAGGACTTCGGCGAGGGTGAGAATTCGGACATCGCCAACGGTGTCGTCGTCGTCACGGCGGACGGCGTCAAAGAGGGTGAGGTTCTCTTCGCCCGCGACGACGTGGAGTTCGTAGCCTTCTCGCCAGACTTCAGTAAGGCGTATTCCGGTGGGTTCGACGGAGAACTCCATATCTTCGACAACTCCTCGCGGGAGCTGAGGATCGAACACACGGTCACGGGCTTCTCTCATCAACTCTCCGACATCACTGTGACGCCGGCCGGCGATGTGTTTGTGCTGTGCCAGGATGGTGAGATCGTCAAACTGACCGCCGATGGCTCATTTGTCAAAGGCATGGGATTCCGCCGGCAGGCCGTCTGGGACATTCAGCCCTCGATCGAGGACCCGTCGGTGCTGTACTGCGCCACGGATTCGGGAGTAGCGGTCGTCCAGGTCCATCAGGCTGCGACGGGGCCGACCCTCCACGTCCTGGAAGACCATGTGACGGGCTACGGTTTCACCCGCCGCGTCGCCGCCGTCGAAGGCGGATGGATCGGTATCAGCCGGGACCGCCGGGTCTTCCGTTCCCGCCGGGGCGGAGAGCTGGTGTGGAGCAGGCCACTGCCCGACGCCCTGGTGCACACCGTCAAGGTTTCCCCGGACGGCTCGCGCGCGCTGGTGGCGAGCAATGCCTGTGCCACGGAACTGGATGCCGGCACCGGCGAGACACTGGCGACCCTGGGCGTGGATGACCTGCCCGTGTGGACGGGTACCTACCTGCCGGACGGCGATCTCGTGCTGGGCACCCGGAACGGCGTCATCGCCGTCTTCGGACAGGGGCAGAGCGAACCGAAATGGCGCCTCGACCAGGGCCAGTACCCCAAACGCATGTGGGCGCAGGACGGCTTCGTCTATGTCGTCGGGGAAGGCGGTCTCAAGGAGATCGCGATCGGGCAGGGCGTGACACGAACGTGGAGAGATCTCCTCTCGAACACCCCCGAGAACGCCGTCGTGAACGAGGGCCTGGTCTGCGTCAGCTCGTACGGCATGCAAGTGGCCGCGTACACCTACGAGGCCAACGACTTCGTCGGCTTCATGGAGGATCTGCCCGACTACCCGAAGGCGTTGAAGATCGTTCGTGACGGTGCGGGCCTGCCGTTCCTTCTCCTCGGATGTCGCACCGGGCTTCTGTCGCTCTACCAGCTGAGCAAACCGGCGGAGGAAGGCACGTTTGCGAAGCTGGAGGACGTCTGGCTGCCCCGCAGGAGTGCCACGTACACGCTGGACCGGCACAGTGCCCTCGCCTACTGATCGAACGGACGAATGACCTCACCTGCAACAGGCGAAACGGAACCGGCTCCCTGGCGGGATCGCCGCTTTGTGATCTTCGCGTCCGGGAACTTCGTCAACAACATGGGCGAGGCCGCGTACAAGGTCGGTCTCCCGCTGTTCGCGTACGAGTTGACGGGTTCACTAGCGACAATGTCGCTGCTGGCGGCGCTCACACCGGCCATGCTGTTGATCAGCCCGTGGCTCGGGGCGGCAGTGGACCGCTGGGGGCCGCGTGTGTTCGTCGTGCCCGGTCTGCTGGTGCAGCTCGTCGGGGCCGTGTCGCTCAACCTTGTCGTGCTGGCCGATCATGTCTCCGTCGGGGTGCTGTTCGGTCTCACCGCGATGATCCAACTGGGCGGCGAGATATACCGGATGGGCTGGATCACGGGCGTACCGGGCATGTTCCCCGAGAACGCGGCTCGGTCGAGAGCCGTGCTCAGCAGTCTGTTCGTGACGTCGAACATCGTCGGTCCGCTGCTGGTGGCCGCCGGGGTCGGTCTCGTCGGGTATCTGGGGCTGATGTGGTTCAACGCGGCCACATTCCTCGCGCCCATCGTGGTCTGGCTGATCGGCGTTCACCCGCCGGCCCGGACGCATACGTCGGGGCAGAAGCGACCAGGACTGGCACGGTCGGTCGTCGAGGGCTGGCACGTCGTCAGGGCCGAGAAACGCGTGTGGTACGTGCAGCTCACCGCGCTGCCACTGCATTTCGTCAGCGGTATCGGCGTCCTCTCCTTCATGGTGTGGTACCTGCGCGACCACTGGCACATCGCGGCCAGCGGAGTCAGCGCGGCTCAGGCGATCGCCAACCTGGGGGCCCTGGCCGGCAGTGTCTACATCGCGGCGCGTGCGCGGACCCGTCCCCGGGTGGTCCTGGCCGCCTCCGCCATCGTCATGACGGGCGCGCTGTTCCTCATGGCGCTGCCCTCGGCATGGAGTTTCATGGCGTGCATGGTCGCGTTCTTCACCGTGCGCTCGGCCATGACGGCGGTGTCCGCGATGATCATCGTGAAGTATCTGCCGTCCGAGTTCGTGGGGCGGGCCGAGGGCCTGTTCAACCTCATGGGCGGTGCGACCGTCCTGCTCGCACCCTTGCTCATTCCGATGGTGCAGGGGGCGTGGGGCAGCACCGCGGTCCTGATCATGCTCGGTACCTCCGCAGCGCTCTCCCTCGTCTGCCTGGCCCGCTTCTGGCCACGGTGGACCGACACCAGCGCCCCACCGGCCGCCACTCCCGAGGAACGGACGGCCACCAGCCAGTAACCCAGTTCCCAAGGGACAAGGGATCGACTATGCGTACGATCGACCTGCCGGAAAACCCGTCGGGGCATGCAGCCCCCCTCACCCACGTGACGTTCCGTGCCGATGGCTTACGCCTGGCGAGCGCCTCGTACGACGGCACCGTGATCGTCTGGGACACCAGCACACCGGCCCGCCCGGTCCGGCTGGCCAGGCTCAGACACCGACGCCTGGTCAACTCCTCGGCGTGGAACCCGGTCACCCCCTCACTGCTCGCCACCGCATCCGCCGACAAGACCGCGGCCGTCTGGCGTGTGGAGGACGACGGAGCCAGCCGCCTGGTCACCGTCCTGGCCCGGCACACCGACGACATCAACTCGGTCGCCTGGATGCCGGACGGCCGCAGGCTCATCTGCGTGTCGGAGGACGGCCGCGCCACGGTGTGGGACGCGATCACCGGAGCCTTCCTGTCCGAGATCGGCTCGCACACCGCGCACTGCATGATGGTGTCGGTGAGCGCCCAGGGCCTGGTCGCCACAGTGGGCGAGGACGGCCTCGTATCAGTGACGGCTCCCGACGGGAACGCGAGTCCCACCACCCGCCGCTACGCCTCGTCCATCGAGGGCTGCTCCTGGTCGCACGACGGCACGACCCTGGCGGTCGCCCGGGACGACGGCACGGTCGAGCTGCTCTCAACCGAGTTGGAGACCCTCGCCTCCTTCCAGGTGTCCCGGTCGGCGGCGCGCAGTGTCGAGTGGTCCGCCGACGGCGAGTCGCTCGTCATCGGTGCCTACGAAGGCGGCCTGCATTTCTACGACCGCTCAGGAAAGCAGCTGGGTCAGGTCTCCGATCCACGGATCTGGCCCAGGTCCGTGTCCACGGCCGGTGGCCTCGTCGCCGCAGGCAGCTTCTGGGGCGAACCCCACCTGCTCGCCTTGGAGGACGGCAGGGAACTGTACGCGCCCACGACCCCCACACACGGCCCCAACGCGCTCGCCCGCAGGGGTGAGCAGCTCCTCGTCGGCTGCGATTCCGGCGCGGTCGTGGCCCTCGACCCCGACGATCCGGGAACACCCCCGCAGGTTCACCAGGTCGCTGACGGCCCCGTCCTCTCCTTGGCCGTACGGGGCGATGTCATCTACGCCGGGACCTACGACGGCAGGGTCATCAGCTGGGCCGGCGGACCGGACAACGGAGCGCGCACGGTGGGGGAACCACTCGGTGCGCCCGTTCCCTCCCTGTGCCTGGACGGCGACGTCCTCGTGGCCGGCACCTACAACGGTGAACTGGTCGCACTCGACCCCGACACGCTCGAAGTGATCGACAGCCAGGAGGCCCATGGCGGATCGGTCAAGTCCCTCGCTTCCCTCGGACACCCGGGCTTTCTGTCGGCGGCGACCGACCGCACCGTGGCGTCCGGCGTGTACGGCGACCGCGTGACCCTGTGGGAGCACGGCAACCTGGTCAACGCCGTCGCCCAGCTCGACGGATCCATCGTGGCCAGCGCGTCCCGCGACCACACCGTGAAGGTGGGCCGCCTGGTCACCGGGCGGCAGGACGACCTCGGCGTTCCGGTCCGCCAAGACCGTGCCGCCGACATCCAGACCTTGCTCGGCCCCGATGAGTCCGTCAAATGTGTCGGTCTCCTCGGCTGCCCTGACAGCCCAGTGGTGCTGGCAGGCTCCTACGACTTCGGCCTGTACCTCTGGGAGATCGACTGGTCGTCCAGCGCTGCCACGCTCGCCTCCGGCCGTGTCGTCGACGAGTTCGGACAGGGGCTGTCCTGCATGTTCGCCTGGGACAGTGACCGCGTCGTGGTCGCGGGCTGGGACGGCCGGATCGCCGTGGTGGGCCGCGCCCCAGGGGCCCAAGGTGCCATGGGCGTGCTTTCCTCGATCCGTCTCAACGAGCTTCTGGCGGTGGCCGCATGACGGGCCTGACGACCTCCGACACGCTCGCGCAAACTCCTGGCACGCCTTTGGAGAACGCGGTGGTCCTCCGGGCGAGGGTGGGTATCGTCCTGCGCCGGGCCGCCGGACGCCGTGCCGAGTTGGTGACCTTCGAAGGACTGCCCGACGGTGCCGAGCACGTGGTGTGTGTCGTGCCGCCACCCCCTGGTGCCGCGTCCCTCACCACGGCCGCCGCCCCTCTGGTGCGCCTGCACAGTGAGTGCCTGACCGGGGATGTCTTCGGCTCGTCCCGGTGCGACTGCGGCCCTCAACTCGACGAGGCGCTAGAGCGCATCGCGGCCGAGGGTGGTGCCGTGGTCTACCTGCGGCAGGAGGGTCGCGGCATCGGCCTCTACAACAAGCTCGACGCGTATCTGCTCCAGGATCAGGACATCGACACCTTCGAGGCCAACCGGCGCCTGGGGCGCGGTGCCGACGAGCGCGACTATGCCGCTGCGGCAGCCATGCTCCTGACCCTCGGCTTCTCCCGGGTACGGCTGCTGACCAACAATCCCGACAAGGTGAATCAGCTCCGGAACCTGGGCGTGGACATCGAGAAGGTCGTCCCCACCGGGGTGCACGTCACCCGCGAGAACATCCGCTACCTGGAGGCGAAGGCGCGTATCGGCGGCCATCTGCTGAGCGGGCTGGTCGACCGGACGGCCGACGCCCCGTCCGACTCGGAGGAGGGACCGCTGTGAGACTGGCCGATGTGGCTCACTCACCCCATTTCAAGGAGCACGCCGACCTTGCGGTGCCCGGACGCGTACCCGGCCCCGGGCACGGCATCCATGACATCTCCGGAGCCGACCCGGCGAGCCTCGTGGCCACCCTGGGAGATCCGGACGTTCCCCTCGCGGGCCGGCTGGCCGCAGGGGCCCTGCTCGGTCTGATCGGCGACCCCCGCATCGGGCCCGTACCCGACACCGTCCGTGTCCCGGCGGTCGCTGCCACGATCGGCCTGCCTGCGAGCCAGGTGGAACCGGTCACGCGCGCCTGGTCACACGTAGGCGTCGAGGAGGACTGGATCGCCAAGGAGACCCCGCCACATACCGTGGACCTCGCCGAGTTCTGGATTGCCGTGTATCCGGTCACCAACAGCGAGTACGTGCGGTTCCTGCGGGAGACCGGCCACGAGAGCCGGCCCACCACCTGGCACCTGGGGGCCTATCCCTGGGACCGTGCCAACCATCCGGTGGCCGGGGTCGAGGCGGAGGACGCCGACCGCTACGCGGCTTGGCTCAGTTCCGAGACCGGCCATCCGTGGCGGCTGCCCACCGAAGCGGAGTGGGAGTACGCCGCCACGGGCCCCGAGGGGCGCGAGTTTCCCTGGGGCGACGAGTTCGACGCCGACGCGGCCAACACCCGTGAGAGCGGCGTCCACACCACCACCCCCGTCGGCGCCTTCCCGACGGGCCGGTCCCCGTTCGGCGCCCACGACATGGGCGGCAATGTCGAGGAGTACGTGTCCGACAGCTACATGCCGTACCCAGGCGGCCCGTTCGTGGACGACCATCTGGTGCAGACCATGGGTACGTACCGCGTCGCCCGAGGTGGCAGTTTCTGCCGCTTCGGCGACCTGGCCCGGACCCGGCGACGACACGGTGCCTTCCCCGGCCCTCTCTACCCCGTGGGATTCCGTGTGGCGTCCGGCGAGCGGCCCGCATGATCCCGCCGCGGGCGCATTCAGCGTTGGGTGCGGCTCGGTTCGAGTTACGTGATCAGCAGGAGTTTCGTGTTCCGGAAGGCCGGTAAGTCCTCGGACGGTGCGGGAGTTGGGCCTGGCGCGGCAGCGTCGGCGGCATCGCCGGGAGGGACGCATGGAGCAGGGGCTACCGGCGCTGCTGAAGCGGCACGAGGAGGCGGCCCCGGCAGCGGGAAGAGGAGCTGCGGGCCGGGCAGCCCCCGGGGCGTGCCACTTCGTCTCGTCCCGCGTGAACTGCCGCGCCAGGGCGCCCAGTTGCGCGCCCTGCATCACCGACATCGCGCCAAGTACCCGCTGACAGCCAAGTACCCACTGACAGCGGCCGCTTACGGACCGGCGGAGCCTGATCTCAGTCCTCGACACCGGTCGCGTCGTGAGAGGCGCCGACGGGCTTGGATTCCGGGGAGCCACGCCGAACCGTACTCCGGGCGGGCGGGCGGACGCGGTCGCGTCCGTGTCAGGTTTCGGTCGGCCGAAGCGGGGAGTGCCTCGCGTAGGTCGTGGGGATCGACGTGATGGGTTCGTCAGGCGTGATGTCGGATCGGCGCCGGGCGATCGCGCGGACGTAGCCGAGGTATCGCCCGTGGTCGGAAGCGACGGTGTCGATCTCGACATGGTTGTCCGGTGCGATCGTTCGCTGCCATGTCAGCCAGTGTTTCCAGCCGTCGGTCATGGTGTCGGCCAACTCGACGTGGGCGATGGCGCCGCGCTCCCAGTGCCGGCGCCACCAGGCGGCCGAATGCAGGCAGGCCATGCTCGGCTCCCACCATGCCTCCAGATGCTCGGGCGGCGGCCCGTCGATCTCCTGTACCAGCCCAGCACCGGCGATGCCGATCAGGCCCTCGGGTTTGACGAATCGTGCGAGGTAGTTCAGGTAGAGGTCGTCGGTTCCGTAGTACGGGAACGAGTCGATGCTGATGACAGCGTCGAAGAAGCCCGCCGCGAACGGCAGCGCGCGAGCGTCGGCGTGGAGGGGGAACACGGCGTGATCGGCGCCGGCGTCGAGGATGCGCTGCCGGCGTTCGTCTGCGCTGAACCACAGATCGGTGGCCCATACCTGAACGTCGAACTCCTGGTACAGGAAGACCGACGACGCGCCGCGACCGCACCCCAGGTCGAGCACGCGCATTCCCGGCCGCAGATGCATTGCCTCGGTCAGCCATTCGGTCAGCCACAGCGAGTTGGCACCGCCACTGACGCTGGAACGGATCCATTCCAGGGCGTATCGCGATGTTCGCGGGAACCGCTGCGACACCAACGGGTTGTCGGTCAATTTCGTCTCTCCCGTTCACTCCGGTTGCGGGGCGGGTAGCACAGGACGGGTAGCACAGAAGCGTCGGACACGACCGCGAAGATCATGTACTGGACAACCCCTAGGATGGCTGACCGCAGCGCTTGTATGCGTGCAGAGTCGCGTTCACCGCAGGGAGAATGCCTATGGGCACCACAGAGGCCGCACGTACACCGTCCGACAGCGGGGTCCTGGACGGCCAGCCGGCCGGCCCCATGGTGCCGCGCTTGGCGCTGGGCGCACGGCTGCGCGGACTGCGGGAGGAGCAGGACATCTCCCGTGAGGCCGCGGGGCAGGCCATCCGCGCCTCCCGGTCCAAGATCAGCCGGATGGAGGGTGGTCGCCACGGGTTCAAGCTGCGTGACGTGGCAGACCTGCTCACTCTCTACGGAGTCACGGACGCGGCCGAACGCGCCACCTTGCTGACGTTGGCCGAACAGGCCAACACCCCAGCCTGGTGGCAGTACTACAACGACGTGGTCCCCGCCTGGATGCAGACCTACCTCGGGGCCGAACAGGCGGCGAGTCTCATCCGCTGCTTCGAGGTCCAGCGGATTCCCGGCCTGCTGCAGACCCCCGACTACGCGCGTGCCTCCATCCGGCTCGCCCACCCGGGCGCGTGCCGGGAGGAGATCGACCGGCGGGTCACCTTGCGGATGACACGCCAGCGGATCCTGCACCGGCAGCCGACCACCCAGCTCTGGACCGTGATCGACGAGGCGGCGCTGCGGCGCCCGGTGGGCGGCCTCGGCACCATGCGCGCCCAGCTCAAGCAGCTCATCGAGATATGCCGACTCCCCCAGGTCACCGTCCAGATCATGCCGTTCCTCGTCGGCGGCCACGCCGCGGAAGCCGGTCCGGTCACCATCGTGCGCCTGCCCGGCGGTCAGTTGCCCGACATGGTCTACATCGAACAGCTCGCCACTGCCCTCTATCCCGACAAACCCAACGAGATCGAGTGCTACTGGGATGTCATGAACCGCCTGGTGGTCGAAGCCGAATCACCGGACGAGACGCCCACGATCCTTCATCGCATCCTCCAGGAAACCTGATCCGCGACGTGGCCCGAGACATGGGCCGGCAGCCGGCGGGACTCACCGCTTGAGAGCGACACCGCCGTACTGATGCACCTCCGCGGGCAGACCCCAGGCACCGGCGTCGGGACGCCAGCGCGAGCACGAGGCCACGCCCGGTTCGAGCAGTTCCAGACCGTCGAAGTAGCGCGCGATCTGCTCAGGGCTGCGGAGGATGTACGGGATCGAACCGCCCTCGTTGTACTGCTGGATGGCCTCGACGTAGGACTCACTGGTGTTGGTGCTGTCGTACTGCACGAGGTAGCTGCCTGCGGGCAGCGCGGCCACCAGCTCCCGCACGATCGAGCGCGCCTCGTCGTAGTCCTCGATGTGGCCCAGGATGCCCATCAGCATGAGAGCGACGGGCTGGTCGAAGTCCAGTGTCTTCCCGGCTTCCCGCACGATCGTGCCCGGCTCGCGCAGGTCGGCGTCGACATAGTTCGTGACGCCTTCCGGGGTGCTGGTGAGCAGCGCGCGGGCGTGTGCCAGTACCAACGGGTCGTTGTCGACATAGACGATCCGGCAGTCAGGGGCCACCCGCTGGGCGATCTGGTGGGTGTTGTCCACGTTGGGCAGCCCGGTTCCGATGTCCAGGAACTGCCGGATGCCCTCCTCGGCGGCCAGCTGACGAACGGCCCGGGCGAGGAAGTACCGGGCGGCACGGGCTCCGGTCTCGATACCGGGGAAGATCTCGCGGAACGCGTCACCGGCCACACGATCGACTTCGTAGTTGTCCTTCCCCCCCAACCAGTAGTTCCAGATCCGAGCCGACTGCGGCACGGAGGTATCGATCTTGGAGAGCGCCTCCTGCGCGGAGCTCTCGGCCTCATCAGTCATGGACGCTCCTGTGTACGTAGTGCGAAAACCACGAAACCTACGAAAACCACGAACACCAGTTGTGGACGGCCTACGTTATTACCCACGGTTCGCCTCATGTGAACCGTGGGCCCCAACCCGCCCTTGTTTCACCGCCTGTTGGCTTGTTTTCCTCCCCCCAGTACAGCAGGCGGGGCGATGAACTGCGGGCGCTCGCGCAGGAGTTGATATGGGAGGCTGTCGTCAGCCGTGCGCGGGCAAGCGGACCGTGACGGTCGTCGAGAGGAGCGCGACGTGGCACAGGACGGCGTCCCGGCCGAGGAGATCGACACCAGCAGGCCGCACCCTGCGCGGATCTACGACTATCTGCTGGGCGGCAAGGACAACTACGCGGTGGACCAGCGGGCGGGCGACGAACTCGCCGCCGCGGCGCCCGAGGTGTGGATCTCGGTGCGGGCCAACCGTGCCTTCCTGCAGCGCGCCGTCCGGTACGTGGTCGGCAACGGCGTCCGCCAGATCCTCGACATCGGCACCGGGTTGCCCACCGCGCCGAACGTGCACGAGACCGCCCGCGAGGTGGCGCCGGACGTGCACGTCGCGTACGTCGACAACGATCCGATCGTGAACGCGCACGCCGGTGCGCTGCTCAGCCGCTCCGAGACGACCAGTGTCGTGCTCGCCGACCTGCGCGACCCGCGGGCCGTCATGGACCACCCCGAGGTCCGCCGGGTCATCGACTTCGACGAGCCGGTCGCCCTGCTCCTCGTCGCCATCGTCCACTTCCTCACCGACGCGGAGAAGCCCGGGCAGATCGTCGCCGCCCTTCGCGACGCGCTGCCGGCCGGGAGCTTCCTGGTGCTCTCGCACGCCACGGGTGACTTCGCCGAGCGCAGCGCGGCCCAGGCCGTCTACAACAAGGCCACCGCCACCATGAACCTGCGGTCCCACGCCGAGGTCGAGCGGTTCTTCGACGGCTTCGAACTGGTCGAGCCCGGACTGGCCCAGGTCCCGTTCTGGCACCCGGACGCCCCGCCGCCGGCCAGGTCCGGCGAGATCGGCTTCTACGGCGGCGTGGCTCGCAGGACAGGCTGAGCGGCGTCGACACCGAGGTCACGGCCGGGCGAAGGGGCGGGCATCTCGCGCACCGCCGGGCCTCCCTGCCGCGGCACTCCGTCCAGAGCGCCGACTCGTACCCGGGGAAACCGGAGGCGATCACCGGGGTGTTCCGGCGCGACCGTCCCGGCTCCGCCGCAACAACCGACTTCGACATACCGCTTCTCGGCATCCGCGCGCCGGAGCGAGTTCGGCGAGGACTGCGGACCGTTCTCCTCCGGCCCGTCGTCCGTCGACTCGTCGCCGTTCGCCCCGGCTCCCTTCTCGCCCGGCGATGAGCGCTCGCAGGTGGAGGCAGCGCAGTCGCTGCCGCCGCTGTCGCCGTCGTCGTCGCTGTCGGTGTCGCCGTCCGCGGGCGGTGCGTCGGTGACGGACTTCGCGGAGGGACCTGTTGTTCCGGCGTTCGCCCCGGGACCCGGGGCGGGGGCCGCGGAGGAGTCGAGCATCCATCGCTGCTCCACCGAGCCGTCGCGGACCTCAACCACGACCTTCGCGCCCTTACGCGAGGACGAGAGCGCGACCGCCAGTCCTTCGTGCCAGCGGGGCAGCAACTCCCCCTGCGCGGTCAGGTCGTAGCGCACCTCATCGGCACGCACGGCCGAAGGCGCCGCACACCGGTCAAGGGTGATCGCTCCGTTGTCCGCGTGGGAGTCGAGGCAGAGGCCGGGATGAGCGACACTGCTCAGCAGCCCGCTCTCCGCGTACAACCACTGCTGACTCGCAGCTGACGAGCACTCCGCCGGCTCCGCCTTGGCACCGGCCTTCGTCGTGCCACCACGGACGTCGAGGCACAGGTCCGCCGCCACATTGCGAAGCCGGCCCCGGCCCGGCCCTCCGGGGTGTCCCGCCGCGGTGGGAGAGGCGACGGGAGAGGACGAGCCGGCGGAAGCGGTCTCGGAACCCGCACCCGGACGGACTCCAGGACTTCCCACCATTCCAGTGTCAGTCATCCCGGTTACTTCTACGGATGCCGCAGGCCCGCCGCTGTCGTCACCCGACGAGAGGCTGGTGACGAGCACGATCGCGAGCAATGCGGCGGACCCCAGGGCTGCCCCCGTGCGCAGCGCCCTCGCGTGCGTCCGCGGCGGCGCGAGCGGGGCGCCCGGCAGGGGCATGTGCGACAGATGGCGATGGCGCCCGCCACCACCCGGGAGCCTGCCTCCCTGTGCGGCGGCCCCCGCGGTACGCGCTACCGGGCCGCCACGCCCCGGCCGTGACTCCAGATAGCGGCGGGCACCCCAGCCGAGTACCGCTTCGGCGAGGAGAGTACCCAACCCGCCCTCGAATTGGCCGAGTTGTTCAGCCGCGTATCGGCAGTGGCGGCACGCCGTCAGATGGTGTTGCACATCGGGCAGAAGGGCGCCGCCACGCCGGATCGGGACATCGAGGAGTCGATTGTAGAAGGGGCATTCCTGGGTCGGCGCGAGTTGCCGGTGGGCACGCACGATGCCTGCCCGGAATTCATCACGTGCCTGCTCAAGGGCGGCGGCCGCGGTGCCGGAATCCAAGCCCGACAAACCGGCGGGTATGGATATGTTCTCGGCCTCGACCTCGGTGTGCCACAGCAGACACTGGGCCACTCCCGGAAGAGCCCTGAAGGAACGCTCGGCGAGTTGCCGCTTTTCGGGTGTCATCGACCGTGCCGCCCGCATACCGCGACCACCGGTCGGTTTGCGCAGTTCGGGCATCAGGTCGGATATGCGGTCGTCCGAGGACCACCCTCTGACCATGTCCCGGACGGCCACCAGGAGATACGGGCGCAGGGCCCCGCCCGGCTCACTGCGGGCCATATGCCCGAGTACCTGGTGAAATGACGCCGTCGCCACCATCGAGGCCGAACTCGTCGAAGCAGCGAGGCAGATGGCCGAGTAGTCGTACGTCGGCTGCCAGTGCCGTGCGAGCAGGAGAGCGACGGGTCGGCCGGCCCGACCCTCCGGTTGACCCAACAGCTGGGCGACGAGGCTCGTGTCGGATTCTCCGGGCCGCACACCGGGGCGAGGCGGATAGGACGGGCGTGGGGGGTGGGGGGATTGCACTGAACCCTTTTCCTTTCAAGCCGTGAGGCGGCATACGGGAAAACGCACCCACCGGAAAGGCGGGCAACTGATTGGTGCATACCTGGGACTCGACGAAGCGGAGAAAGAGGCCAGCGGAAGTGCAGCGTCTGACCATTGCCCCTGCGCGAGGAAGCTCACCTTCGCACAGCAGGCTCGCAGGAAACAAGAAGTCCGGCTGACTTCTATTCAAGGAAGAAGGGGAAGATGGGGTTACCGCGGGTATCCCCCGCCCGCTTCGAAACCTCCCCGAATCACCTTCACCAATTTCGACCGACCACGAGCACGAAACGTCCACCGTTCGCTCGCATCCCCGCCAAACTCCGACGGCCGGGGCCGAGGCGCACGGTGTCGTTTGGAAGGAGAAAGAGTTGGAAGGGGAAGGAGAAGGGGCGGTTCAGGGCCGTCCGCGAGAAGGTGCGGCCAGGTCTGACGCCTCGGCGAGGACGACGCCGACCGCCGATTCATCGCCGACTGGTCGGTTCCGCCGGTGAACGGGCTTCCGCGACACCGGGGCTTCCTGCACGTGACCAAGGGCGGTGCGCCGGACCGGATCACCCGGATCGGTCCCGACGAGCAGCACACCGTCATCGTCGACGGCCACCGGCCACCGGCGGACCATGCCCACCGTCAGCAACTGACTCCCCCGCATGCGAGCTGTCAACTTCCTCGACCGGCGTACGCCGTGCCCAGCAGAACGCACTCGGCGGCCGAGCGAACCTCCGTGGGGGAAGGAGGGTTCACTCGGCCGCCGAGGCGTCGACTCACCTGTACCGCGTCACGTGCATGGCGTCACGCGCATGACGCCACGTACCGCACGGCATCATCCGCACCGGCTCACCTGTAGGTGATGTCCGAGGTGGAGTACAGGCAGTTGGTGCTGTCCGGGCCCGTGCCGACCGCGGTGTTGTTGTTGTACTTCTGGCAGGGAACGACCTTGCGGCCGGCGTCGTTGCGGATCGTGATGCCGCGCAGTGTCGCCACGTCGTTGCGGTTGACGTTGATGCCGACGAGCCGCGCCGTAGAACCCGTCCCGGTCACGTCGATGCTGTTGAGGTTCACCTTCCGCGTGTACTGCGTGGAGCAGTCCCCGCAGGAGCGGTAGAGCGTCTTGAACTCCTGCACCGCGAAGTTCGAGATGTTCAGCGTGCCGCCGCCGTTGTGCTGGAAGACCTTGTCCGCGGCCTTCTTCGCACCTCCGCCGCTCACGTGGTACGTGGCGCCCGTGCCGCCCCGGAAGGTGGCGGCGTCCTCGCCGACGTCCTCCCACCAGACGTTCTGCAGCGTGCAGCTGCCGTAGCAGTGGATGCCGTCGGCGCCCGGCGCGCCGATGATGACGTTCTTCAGCACCGCCCCGTCGGCGAGCCTCAGGATCGGGTCCTGACCCTCCTCCTGGCCGTCGCCGGCCAGGTCACCGGTGCCGTAGAAGCGCTTCATCCCGTAGTCCTTGGTGCCGGACACCTGGATGGTGGCGGAGACGCCCTCGCTGCTGGTGGGGGTCGGCCAGGTGGCGGCGCTCGCGGCGGTCAGTCCGCTGCCTGACATGATCATGCCAACCGTAAGGCCGAGTGCGCCGAGGCCGCCGATCAACGTCTGCCGCGAGGAGTTCCGGCGTAACTGCCGCATACGCGGTCGTGTCTGAGAAGTCATGTCCCGATTCCTTCTTCTGCCGATGGGGAGTTCAGAGCTTTCCGGCGCCCGCTCCGGACGTCACCGAGGCGACGACCGACGAGGCGGGTTCGGCGGTGTAGCTGTAGGGCGGGCTGGTGAACGTGCCTGTGCGGGAGATCTCGGTGGCGGCTCCACCGAGGTCGTTGCCGCGCAGGTTGGCGTAACCGTCCACGTCACTGCTGCGGTTCGTCGTGACCGCGATCTTCGTCGTGCGGAAGACGTTGTTCTCGACGAGCATCTGGGCGCCCATACGGGAGTGCACGGCGGTGTCCGCGCCCTCGACGTAGTTGTCGTAGAAGTGGCCCGTGCCGAAGCGGAGGCTGGGGATGCGCGAGAAGACGTTGCGGAAGTGGTTGTGGTGGTACGTGACCTTCAAGTGCCCGGTGTCTTCACTCGCGTTGTTGTCACTGTGGCCGACGAGCGTGCCCTTGAAGTGGTCCTTGAAGGTGTTCCAGGACACGGTCACGTTGTCGGAGCCGTGGTTGATGTCGAGCAGACCGTCGTAGTAGTCCTTGTCGTGGTCGCGGTCCGCCGAGAAGGAGTTGTGGTCGATCCACACCTTCGTCGACTCCTGGACGGTGATCCCGTCCGAGGGAGCGAGCGGCTTGCTGATGTTCAGGTTGCGGACGACGACGTTGGTCGCCTCCTTGATACGCAACCCGCCGCCGGTGAACCCGGAGGCCGAACCGACACCGAGAACCGTGGTGTTGGAGCCGATGTCGACCTGACCCGAGAGCGAGATCAGTCCGCTGACCTTGACGACCTTCGCCGTATTGCCGGTGACGGCCGTCTTGAACGCGGCGAGCGTGGATACGGTGACGGCACTCACACCGCCGCCGCCCGTGGTGCCGGCGCCGAAACCGATGGGGGAGGTTTCGGCGGCGTCCGCGGACTGCGGCAGGACGACGGCGGCGGCGATCGCGAGAGCGGCTGCCGCTACCGTCGGAAGAACGAGTCTCCCGCGGGTGGATCGTGGGGGGCGAGTACGCATTGCGGGTGCGTCCCTTCGGAGCGTCCATTTTTCAGATACGTGAACGACGTACGTCATTTGGATCGCCTTGCAGGCGCAGCGCCACGGATGCGGCTCCGGACGGCAGCCCAAGAAGTGCACGTTCCCAGGCCATGCCGCCTCCGGCATCTGACATCTCATATACGAGATGCCAGGAGCGGGTCACGCTGCTGAACGGGAAACGTAGGGGGCAAGCGCTTTCTAGTCAACGCTTCGCGCAGAACGCATCCGGCCAACTCCCGCATCGGACAAGAACGAGCACCTCAGAGGCACCGCCATGCGCAGGACCGAGCCGCTGTCACAGCGGAAGCGGCACCCCGGCTCGGCACTCGACCAATTACATAAGTATTTTAAATAACTTGGCGATACATTGAGAGCATGGCCCCGCACAGCCACCAGGATCTCGACACCCACGAACTCGCCACCGTCCATGGGAGGTCCACCCGACTCGTCCAGCGGCTGGAAAGGGACGGTCGGGTGGAGCCCCGCACGGATCCGGCCCCGCTCCCCTCTCAACTCCCGTCGTATCCCACAACTCCCGTCGTATCCCGATATCGCGGAAGGAACCTCATGGCCGCCACGGCGCGCTTCCCGCTGGACCCCGCTCCCCTGCACGTCCCCGACGCCGTACTCGACGACCTCAAGGCGCGGTTGCGGCTCACGAGGTGGCCCGACGACACGGGCAACGACGACGGCTACTACGGCGTCAGGCGTGGCTATCTCCAGGAACTGGCCGAGCACTGGCTCCATCGCTACGACTGGCGCAAGGCCGAAGCCGCGATCAACGCCTACGAGCACTACCAGGTGAGCGTCCGGGGCGTACCGGTGCACTTCATGCGCAGGCCCGGCGTCAGTCCGGCTCCCACGCCGCTCATCCTGACGCACGGCTGGCCGTGGACCTTCTGGCATTGGTCCAAGGTCGTCGACCCGCTCGCCGACCCCGCCGCCTTCGGTGGAGATCCGGCCGACGCGTTCGACGTCATCGTGCCCTCCCTGCCGGGCTTCGGCTTCTCCACTCCGCTGCCGGACCACCCCGACCTGAACTTCTGGAAGGTCGCCGACCTCTGGCACACCCTGATGACCGAAACACTCGGGTACGAGAAGTACGCCGCCGGAGGCTGCGACGTCGGCGCCCTCGTCACCGGCCAGCTCGGCCACAAGTACGCCGACGAGCTGCACGGCATCCACATCGGCTCCGGCCTGAAGCTCGACTTCTTCAACGGCGACCGGGCCTGGGACCTCAGCGGCGGCCGGCCGATCCCCGAGGGGCTGCCCGAGCCCGCACATCGCCAACTCGTCGCCTGGGAGCGGCGCTTCGCCGTCCACCTCGCCGCCCACGTCCTCGCCCCCAGCACCCTCTCCTACGGGCTCGCCGACTCGCCGGTCGGCCTGCTCGCCTGGATCCTGGAGCGCTGGACCAACTGGAGCGACCACCACGGCGACGTGGAGAACGTCTTCTCCAAGGACGACCTCCTCACCCACGCCATGATCTTCTGGGTGAACAACGCCATCGGGACCTCGATTCGTTACTACGCCAACGCCAACCGCTACCCCTGGTCCCCCTCCCACGACCGCCGGCCGGCCGTCGAGGCACCCACCGGCATCACCTTCGTCGGCTACGAGAACCCGCCCGGCGTCACCACCACCGAGCAGCGGATCCAGAGCTGGCTGTCGAGCGACCGCGCCGACTGGTACCACCACACCAACCTCACCGCGCACGACAGCGGCGGCCACTTCATCCCCTGGGAGATCCCCGACGGCTGGGTCGACGACCTGCGCCGCACCTTCCGGGAGTGTCGCCACAAGTGACCTTCGGGAACGGCCGGCCGCTACGAACGCCCCGTGACCCGCCGTATCTCCCCGGCGAACCCCCGTACGGTCGGCTCCGTCAGGAGGGCCGCCAGCGGGATCTCCGCGGCCAGCAGCTCCTTGAGCGACGTGACGGTCTCGACGACCTTGAAGGAGTTCCCGCCCAGATCGAAGAAGTCGTCGTCAGGCCCCACGGAGGCCAGCCCGAGCGTCTCGCACCAGACGGCCGCCACCAGCTCCTCGACGCCGGCATCCGGTGCGGGTGCCGGGCGCGACGGTGCCGTGCGGGTCGCCCGGGACTCCAGCAGCAGGCGGTCCACCTTGCCGTGCGGCGTGAGCGGGACGGTGTCCAGGGGCTCGATCGTCGCCGGGATCATGGAGGGGGGAAGCCAGCTGCGCAGGGTCTCGCGGACCGACGCCACCAGACCGGCCGTCGGCCCGGATTCCTCCTCCGGCACCACGAAGGCGGCCAGGGCCTTCCCCGCCCCCGTGCCGTGCGCCACGACGACGGCCTGACTCACCCCCGCGCAGCGCCGGGCCGTCGACTCGATCTCGCCGAGCTCGATGCGGACGCCGCGGATCTTCACCTGCCGGTCGATCCGGCCGAGGAATTCCAGCGCGCCGCCGGGCCGGGCCCGTACGAGATCACCGGAACGGTAGAGCCGCCGGCCCGGCGCCGCCGGGGGCGACTGGAGGAAGCGCTCCGCGGTCAGTTCGGGCCGGTTGAGATAGCCCAGGGCCAGCCCCGCGCCGCCGATGTACAGCTCGCCGGGTTCGCCCTCGGGAACGGGGCTGCCGTCCTCGCCGAGGACCCACAGCTCCGTGTCCGGGATGGCGGAGCCGATGAGCACGGTGTCGAGGCCGGGATCGCGCGGGCACACCCAGGCGGTGCAGAGGATCGTGCACTCGCTGGGGCCGTAGATGTTGGTGAGGGAGGCCGTGGAGCGGGCGTGGAAGCGGTGGACCAGGTCGGGAGGGAGGGGCTCGCCGCCGGTCAGGACCTGGCGCAGCCCGTCGTAGCGCTCGGACTCGTCGCGGGCCAGCAGGAACAGTTCGAGCAGCGAGACCCCGAGGTAGATCGTCGTGACGCGGTGGTCGCGGATCAGGGCCGCCAGGTGGTCGGCGTCGCGCTGTCGGCGCGGGGCCGCGATCACCATCGTGGCGCCGGTCAGCAGGGGCCAGTAGATCTCCCCGAGGTGCATGTCGAAGGTGCACGCCGTGTGGTGGACGATCCGGTCGTCCTCGTCCAGGGGGTGCGTGGTCTGCAGCGCGTTCATGCGGGAGACCAGGGCGCGATGGCTGATCATCGACGCCTTGGGGCGGCCGGTGGATCCGGAGGTGAAGACCAGCGCCACGGGGTCGTCCGGGGACCCGCCAACCGGTGTCGGCGCCGCCTGCCCCGCGAGGTACTCCTCGTCCGTCAGGACCGGGACGGCGGAGCCGTCGAGCCGGTTCCGCAGTGCCCCGCTCGTCAGTACCGCGCGCGGCGCGCAGTCCTCGAGCATGCCGAACGTGCGGGCCGGCGGATCGTCCACGTCGAACGCGACATGCGCGGCGCCCGCGCAGGCCACGCCCAGGATCGCGGCCACGAACTCGGCCGACCGCTCGTGGTAGACCGCCACCCGGTCGCCGGACCCGACGCCCCGGGCGCGCAGCGCGGCCGCGACCCTCAGCACCCGCTCCCGCAACTCCCCGGCGGTCACCACCGTGCCGTCGGCGCCGGAGACCAGCGCGGGCCGACCGGGGTCCCGTTCCCAGCGTTCCAGCAGCAGCGTGTCGATCCGGTGCGCGGTGCCCGTTGTCGTACCCGTCATGCCCGTCATGCGACGTCCCAGTGGTCGAGGTTGTCCGCCACCGCCGCCGCCAGCGCCGCCGGCTCGTCCGCGAGCAGCAGGTGGCCGCCCGGCAGCCACACCGTGCGCGTGCGCGCGCCGAACAGGGACCAGCCGTCGGTCCGCTCCTCGGGGCACAGTTGGTCCTCGTCGCCGAACACGGCCAGCAGCGGGACACCCGGGTCGAAGGGTTCGCAGAAGTAGTCCTCAACGGCCCTGATGTCCGCCACGATCGCCGGCAGCAGCAGGCCGAGCATCTCCTCGTTCGCGGCGAGCGAGTCCGGTACGCCGCCGAAGTCCCGCAGGATGTCCAGGACTTCGGCACGGTCGTCTGCGACATCGGCGTCGCGCAGCACGCGGCGGCCGGGGTCCGGTTTCTCGTTCACCGCCCACTGCGCCACCACGGCGAGGCCCGCGACGCCGGCGGAACCCGAACGCCGCAGCGCCTCCAGCGCGATCACCGCGCCCGAGCACACGCCGACCACGACCAGGGGCGCCGAGCCCGGCAGGCCCCGGATCGTGCCGGCGACGTCCGCGACGAGACCGTCGAGGCCGGGGACGGCCTCCCGGATCCGCGATTCGCGGCCGGGCAGCCGGGCCGTCGCCACCAGCCAGTCGTCCGGGGCGTGCGCGGCGAACGGCTGTCCGCTCGCCGCGCCCGCTCCGGCGTGCGGCACGATGAGCACCCGCAGCACGGCCCGCTCCGGGTCGGCACCGGCCAGGGTCACGTTCCTCAAGGACACTTTCCGCCTTTCTGCAGTGGGCCGGCCCGAGAGCCTGTTTCTGAACTCTCAGCCCGCCGAGACGAACTCCGTCAGCGCCCGCGTCAGATACCCGGGGTCGTCCGCCCCGCACAGCTCGCGCGACGAGTGCATGGACAGGCCGGGCACGCCGACGTCCACCGTCGTCACCCCCAGCCGGGCCGCGGTGATCGGCCCGATCGACGTGCCGCAGGGCATGGTGTTGTTGGACACGAACCGCTGCCAGGGCACCTCGGCACGCTCCGCGGCGGCGGCGAACGCGGCGTAGCCGGTGCCGTCGGTGGCGTACCGCTGGTTGACGTTGACCTTGACCACCGGGCCGCCGTTGGGCAGCGGATGGTTGTCCGGGTCGTGCCGCTCGCTGTAGTTGGGGTGCACCGCGTGCGACATGTCGGCGGAGACGCAGATCGTGCCCGCCAGGGCCCGCGCCCAGTCCTCGGCGCCGCCGCCCCGCGCGGCCACCACCCGGCCCAGGACGCGCTCCAGGAGCGGGCCCTGCGCCCCGGTCTCGGAGCCGGAACCGACCTCCTCGTGATCGAACGCGGCGAGGACCGGGATCCGCTCGGCGACCGCCGGCCAGGACTGCGCGGCGGTCGCCAGCGTGGCGGCGCCCGCGTGCACGGAGACGAGGTTGTCCAGCCGCGCCGAGACCATGAACTCCCGCTCGGCGCCCAGCAGTCCGGGCTTCTGCACGTCGTGCAGCATCAGGTCCCAGCCGAGCACGTCGGCCGTGTCGAGCCCGGCACCGGCCGCGATCCGCCGCAGCAGCGCGCCCCGCTCCGGCCGGCCCAGCGACCAGATCGGCTGGAGCTCGCGCTGCCGGTCGAGGGACAGGCCCTCGTTCACCGTGCGGTCGAGGTGGATCGCCAACTGCGGGACTCGCAGCAGGGGTTCGTCGATCTTGACCAGTTTCGCCGTGCCGTCGCGCAGCGTGAGCCGGCCGGAGACGCCGAGGTCGCGGTCGAGCCAGGTGTTCAGCGGGACCCCGCCGTAGATCTCCACGGCAACCTGGCGCCAGCCGGCCGAGCCGGTGTCCGGGGTCGGCTTCACGCGCAGGTTGGGGGAATCGGTGTGCGCGCCGATGATCCGGAACGGCGTGTGCGCGGGCACCCCCTCGGGGACGTACCAGGCGAGCAGCGCGCCGCCCCGCACAACGAACCGGCCGCCGCTGTGACCGGTCCACTCCTCGGTCTCCCGCAGCTCCTCGAAGCCGGCCTTCTCCAGACGCTGCACGGCCTGCGCCACCGCGTGGTAGGGCGAGGTGGCCGCGTCCAGGAAGGCGAGCAGGTCCTCGCTGTGCGTGGGGTCCGTGGCCTTTGTCATTCGGTCATGCCTCTCCGGAAGGTGTGCGGGCGAGCAGCTCGCCGACGGGGCGGCCGGGGCTGTCGCACAGGTCGTCGAGTACGGACAGGTAGGAGTCGAGGATCCGCTCCGCCGACTTCCTGTCCCACAGGTCCGCCGAGTATTCGACGTACGTCCGGTAACCCAGCGCCGGATCGCGGCGCTGGGTCAGGCCGAACGTCAGCTCCGAGCGCGCCGCCGGCGGGGCCACGTCGTCGACCTCCACCCGGAGCCCGGGGATCTCGATGTCGACGTCGTCGGTGTTCTGGAAGGCCAGCAGGCAGGACACCACCTCGGGCACTTCGCGCGCGCCCGCGTCCCGCAGCGCCCGCCACACCTCGGCGGTCGGCAGGACGTTCGCCATGGCGGCCAGCGTCTCGGCGCCGGTGCGCGCGACCAGCTCGGCGCAGGTCTCCTCGGCCCGGACCCGCACGCGCACCGGCAGGTTCGTGGAGACCAGTGACACCAGCGACTCGGTGTCACTGCCGTCCCGGTTGGCGTACGCGACGCCCAGCAGCAGGTCCCGCTGTCCGGAGAGCCGGGCGAGCACGACGCCGAGCGCGGCGGCGACCACCGCGAACGGCGTCACCCGGTGCGCTGCCGCGAACCTCTCCACCTTGGCCCGGAGTCCGGCCGGCGCGTGGCCTCGGACGGTGTCGCCGTCGCCGCTGAGCCGCTCCGGCCGGGGCCGGTCCGTGGGCACCTCAAGGCGGATGGGTACGCCGTCCAGGTAGTCGACGAAGTGCGCGGCCCGCCGGGCCCGTTCGGCCGCGCCCCGGCGTTCGAGCTGACGGCGGGCGTGGTCCGCGGGCTGGGCCGAGGGCGCGGGCAGGGTGTGCGGGGTGCCGGCCGCGGCGGCGGTGTAGAGGGCGGCCACCTCGGCGAGGAGGACGCCGTGGGACCAGCCGTCGGTGCCGATGTGGTGCAGCACGAACATCAGCACCCACTCGTCCGGCGCGACCCGCATCAGCCGCAGCCGCGGGAGTGTCGGGCGGGTGAGGTCGAAAGGCTCGTCGGCCGCCGCCCGGCAGGCCTTGTCCGCCCGTTCGGCGGCCCGTTCGGCGGGCAGCCGGCTGTAGTCGTCGACGCGCAGGGGCGGCAGGGCGACGTCCACGACCTCCTGCCACCAGGTGCCCTCGCCGTCCTGGACGTAACGGGTGCGCAGGGCGTGGTGCCGCGCCACCAGCCGGGTCAGTGCCGCGCGCAGGGCGTCCGTGTCGACGGGGCCGGTGAGGCGGATGCGGGTCGGGACGTTGTAGACCTGCGGCCGGGGCAGGGCGGGCTGGGCGGCCAGCATCCGGGCCTGCTGGTAGGTGACGGGGGCGCGGTCGACGACGTCCTCGGCGGCCGGAGCCGCGTCACCCTTCAGCGACCGGGCCAGCGCGTCGAGCGTCGGCTCGGCGAAGAAGTCCGCCAGTGAGAACTCGACGCCGAGGGCGTCCCGGACGCGGTTGTGCAGCCGTATCGCCGAGATCGAACTGCCGCCCAGGTCGAAGAAGTCGGCGCTGTCGGGGAGGTCGTCGGTACCGAGGACGGCGGCCCACAGGGAGCGGAGGGTGTCCCGGGGATCTCGGGTGTCACCGGATGACTCCCGTACGACATCCTTCGTGGCCCCTGAAGGTTCCCGTACGACATCCTGTACGACATCCTTCGTGTCCCCCACCGTTCCGGCCCGCCCGCCCGCCATGGCCCCCAGCACCCGGTCCAGGTCGTCCAGCAGGCCCCGTACGGTCGACGCGTCGTACAGGTCGGCGTCGTAGCGGATGCGCAGCCGCAGGCCGTCGCGGGTGTCCAGGGCGGCCAACGCCAGCTCCAGCGGGGCCGATTCGGTGCCGCCGGACACCTGTTCCGCGGTCAGCCCCGGCAGCCGGACCCGGCTCAGGGGTGCGTTGTCGAGGTCCGCCGACACCGTCACCAGGGGGCGCGGATGCCCCGGGTCGGGGTTGACGGCCGCCAACAGGGCGTCGAGGTCGACGTGTTGGTGCGCGTCGGCCGCGAACAGTACGTCCCGCGTGGCCCGTACGGCGTCCCGCAGCGGGGTCGCGTCCGTGAGCGCGGCCTTCAGCGGCAGTACGGCGACATGGAAGCCGACGGTGTGCTCGGTGCCGGGGCGGCGCCGCCCGAACGTCGAGCCGACGAGGAACTCGTCCTGCCCGGACCGCTCCCGCAGCACCAGCTGCCAGGCGGTGAACAGCGTCGCGAACAACGTCACGCCCTGCTGTCCGCTCCACTCGCGCAGTTCGCCCGCCCGCTCCGCGTTCCAGGCGACCTCCTCGGCCGCGCCCCGCCCGGCGACCCGGCGACCGCGTGGCCGGTCGGTGGGCAGCGCGGGGGCGGGCGGCAGCGGGTCGAGGTGACCGCGCCACCAGTCCAGGTCGGCGGGATCGTGCTCGGCCCGCGGCGCGTCCAGCGTGCTCCCGGCCGCCGCGGCGAACACCGGAGCCCGGCCCTCCACCGCCGCCCGGTACAGCTCCGCCAGGTCGGCGGCGAGGAGCCCGGCCGAGTGGGCGTCCGTGACGATGTGGTGCAGGCCGAGGACCAGCACATGATCGTCCGGCGCGAGCCGCAGCAGCCGGGGCGTGAACAGCGGCCCCTCGGCCAGGTCGTACGGCCGTCCGCTCTCCTCGCGCAGTACGGCGGCCACGGCCTCCTCCCCGTCGACGTCGGTCACCGTCAACTCCGGCCGCAGGTCCGGCCGTACGACCTGTTCGACCGTGTCGTCCGCCGCGCGGAAGACGGTCCTGAGGCCCGCGTGCCGCTCGACGAGACCCGCCACGGCCGCGCGGAGCGCCGGCTCGTCGAGGGGGCCGCGCAGGCGTACGGACTGGATCTCGTTGTACGCCGCCGGGTCGTCGATCAGCCGGGAGGCGAGCCAGAGCCGGCGCTGGGCGTCGGTGGCGGGCCCGCCACGGACGGCCTCCCGGTGACGCCGCCGCAGCGCGTCCAGGTGCTCAAGACCCGCCCGCATCCTGTCGGCCGGCATCCCGAAGTCCACCAGCGCGGCGATCTCGTCGACCCCGGCCTCACGCAGCGCCTCCACCAGCGGGGCGCAGCTGTCGGGCGTGCCGATCAGGGCGCGTTCGTCGCAGTAGCGGTCGTAGGCGCGGCGGAAGAGGTAGTCGAGGTCGTCCTCGCTCGCCGTCGCCACGTCCTCGGGCCCGGCGCCGACCGCGCTCGCCGCCGACCGCATCTGGAGGGAGGAACGCAGATAGCGGCTCATCGGCTCCAGGGCCTCGGCACGGGCCGTGGTGTGGTCCTCGCCAAGGTAGGTGTGGAGCAGGACGGTGACACGGCCGGTGTCGGGGTCGAGGCCGTGCTGTTCGCGGGCCTTGCGGAAGTGGCGGACGTTCTCGGCGAGTTCGGCGACGGTCTGGCTCATCAGGTTGGTGACGATCCCGAGTCCGCGCCGCCCCGCCTCCTCGTACGAGGCGCGCCGCCCGGACGTGGCGAGGAACATCGGCGGCAGCTCCTGCACCGGACGGGGGTGGACGCGTACGTCGACCGGCTCGCCCTCGCCGGTGGTACGCCGTACGGTGCCGCCGCGCCACAGCGTCCGTACGTCGTCGAGGTGGGCGAAGGCGATCTCCTTGCGGTGCTCGAAGCGGTCCGGATGGAGTGCGAAGTCCTGGGCGTGCCAGCCGGTGGCGCAGCCGAGGCCGACCCGGCCCGCGGAGAGGTTGTCGACGACCGACCACTCCTCCGCGACCCGCACCGGATCGTGCAGCGGCAGCACCACCGACCCCGCGTTGAGCCGGATGCGGCTCGTCTCGCGGGCCAGCGAGGCGGCCAGCACGGCCGGGTTGGGGAAGAGGCCGCCGAACGAGTGGAAGTGCCGCTCGGGCAGCCACAGGGAGCTGAAGCCGCGCTCGTCGGCGAAGCGGGCGGTGTCGATGATCCGGTCGTACGCGGAGGCGGAGTCGGAGTCGGAGTCGGACGTGCTGTCGTCGTCGGGGTAGTCGCCGAAGAAGTACACGCCGAAGTCGGGCTGCCTGCGCGGGCGTTCGGGCCCCCGGCGGGCGACGGGCCGGGCGGGCCGGGACGTCGGGAAGAAGCCCGCCTCCCGTAGTTCCCGCAGGGAACCCTTCACCGCGTCCGCGACGTGTTCGACGTCGGCGTCGGTGTGGGCGGTGGAGAGGTAGAAGCTGCGCCACTCCCACACGTAGATGCCGCGCAGCAGCAGGTGCTGGTAGAGCAGTTCCATGTCGGCGCGGTGGACGAAGCGGAACATCGAGCCGAAGTGGGCCAGTTCCAGGGGGAATTCCTCGTCCGCGAAGAAGCGGTTGAGGTCGTCGGCGAGGGCGTCCGTGCGGGCGTTGAGCCGCTCCTGGAGCCGCGGTCCCTCGGCGGCGAGGTGGGTGAGGACCGCCTTGGCCGCCGCCATGGACAGCGGGTGCTGCAGGTACGTGCCGCCGAAGAAGGTGGTCTCGGCGGTGGGGCGGCTGTCGTCGCCGTACCGCCAGAAGCCGCCGTCGACGCCGTCCATGATGTCGGCGCGGCCCGCGATCGCTCCGATGGGGAAACCGCTGCCGAGCGCCTTGCCGTAGGTGGCCAGGTCGGGCACGACGCCGAAGTGGTGCTGGGCGCCGCGCGGATGCGGGCGCAGGCCGGTGAGCATCTCGTCGAAGAGCAGCACGATGCCGCGCCGCCGGGTGAGTTCGCGCAGTTCACGCAGGAAGTCGACCGGGCGCAGGGCGGGGTTGCGGCACTGCACCGGCTCGACGAGGACGGCGGCGATGCGGTCGCCGAGCGCGTCGATGGTGTCGAGGGCTTCCTGGCTGCCGTACTCGAGGACGATCAGCTCCGCGACGGCGCTGCCGGGGATGCCGCGGGAGACAGGGACGGCACCGCTGTCGGGGCCGGGTCGGCCCAGCACCGTGTCGATGTGGCCGTGGTAGGAGCCGCGGAACATGACGATCCGGTCGCGTCCGGTGGCGGCGCGGGCGAGCCTGATCGCGGCGGAGTTGGCCTCGGTGCCGGAGGCCGCGAACGCGACGCGTTCCATGCCGGTCAACTCGGCGAGTTCCTGGGCGACTTCACCCGCCTCGACCGGGCGGGGCCCGAACCGGAGCCCGCCGTCCAGGTGCGCGCGCACGGCTGAAGTCACGCATTCCGGATCATGGCCGAGGAGGAGGGACCCGAAGCCCATGGTGATGTCGGTGTACGTGTTCCCGTCGACGTCCGTCAGGTGCGCGCCGCGAGCGGTGCGGGCCGCGAGCGGGTACAGCGTCTCCTTCGTGGACCGCCGGAACCCGACCACGGCCCGGCTGTCCGCGAGCACGGCACGCTGCGACTGGGCGAGCTCCTTGGAGGTACGGGTGCGTTCCGTGAGACGCCGAGCGAGCTCGGTGGCGTGGGCGCGCTGGGCGGCGGTGGCGTCGGCGCCGGCCATGCCGGAGTTGTGGGGGACGGTGACGTGGGGGCCGTGGACCGTGGGTGCGGGGGATGTGGGTGCCGGGGGCGTGGCGTGCCGTCTTGCCTCCGCCAGTTGCTCGTCCAGCCTGCGGGACAGGGCCGCGGCCCTGTCCGCCGCCGTGGCCGGGCTCATCGGACGGCCCGCTCGGCGTTGAGCAGGGCGACGGCCTCGGAGAGCTGGGTGATCAGCGAGGCCTGTGTCTCGGCGAGCAGGTCGACCTGCCGGCGGAGCTCGGCAAGGTCGGCGCGGGTGGCGTATCCGGGTTCCTCGGGTCCGGGTTCCTCGGGCCCTCGGGCGGGTGTGCGCCGTGAGCCGGCGGTCTCCGCGCCGGGTGCGTGCCGTACGGCGGTGCTCTCGGCGTCGGACCTGCGCGGTGCGTCGATGACCTCGGCCCTCGGCTCCGGTGCCGGTGCCGGTGCCGGTCGCTGGACGCGGTCCGCTATGAGCTGGGCCGTCAGTTCCGGTGACCCGGCCTCCTCCAACAGCTCCCGCACCGCGATCGTCACCCCGAACTCGCCCTCCAACTGCCGTAATATGCCGATCAGTTGCAGGGAGTCCGCGCCCAGGCCGACGTATGTCTGCCCGGCTCGCAGCCCGTCGCGGTCGTGTCCCAGGTGCTGCGCGGTCAGATCGAGTACGCGGTCGAGTACTGCCTGGTCGGTCACGTCGTCCTTCCCATCGGGTTCGCTTGCGAGTACGGCCGTGGCGGGCGGCGGGCCGATCCAGTACGACCGGTGCTCAAAGGGGTATGTGGGCAGCGGGATACGGCGTCCCCCGCACCCGTCGAGCAGGGCGGCCCAGTCGACGGCCACTCCGGCACAGTGCAGCCGGGCCACCGTCGGCCACAGGTCGTCCGGGCTCCGTCCGGTGGGGACGCAGAGGGTGTCGGGGATCGCCCGGCGGGCCAGTCGGGTCATGGTGGCGCCGGGGCCGAGTTCGAGCAGGACGTCCGCCGGGGCCAGGGTGCGCAGGACTGCGTGGAAGTCGGCGGTGTGCCGGGCCTGGCGGACGAGGTGGTCGGCGTCGGGCAGCCAGCCCGGGAGATGGGCGACGCCGTCGAGCCCGCTGACGAACTCGATGTCGACCGGCCGTAGTTCGGTCTTCTCGACGGCGTCGCGCAGGTCGTCGAGTACCGGGTCGAGGAGCGCGCTGTGGAAGGCGCGGTCCACCGGGAGCAGTGCGCCGGTCAGGCCTTTGCCGGTCAGCCGCCGGTGCACCTCGGCGACGGCGTCGGGCGGGCCGGCCAGCACCTGGTGCTCGGGGCCGTTGGACACGGCGAGCTCCACCTGCCCCACCTCGGCGGCGAGTTGGCGTACCCGGTCCCGGTCGGCGAACACCGCGAGCATCGCGCCCGGCTCCGTGTCCCGCATCAGCCGGCCCCGTCGGCACAGCAACCGCATGCCGTCCGCCACAGACAGCGCCCCGGCGGTGCACAGCGCCGCGTACTCGCCCACACTGTGCCCGGCGACCGAGGCGGGCCGTACGCCCCAGCTCCGCCACAGCCGGACTTGCGCGACCTGGAGGGCGAAGAGGGCGGGTTGCGCGAAGGCGGTGTCCCAGGAGGCGGGCGCTCCGACGGTCCTGTCGGGGCCCCAGTCCTGGCTCGTCCCGTCGGTGGTCCGGGAGGGGTGGCCTTCCCGACCCGCCTCCTCCCCGGTGAGCCGATCGAGGAAGTCGTCCTCGCCCGTCTCCTCCCGGTAGATCCGCGCGCACTCCCGCAGCACCTCGGCGACGACCGGGAAACGGGCGGCGAGCGCGGCGGCCGTGCCGGGGCCGCCGGCGCCCTGGCCGCTGAAGACGAAGGCGGGCGAAACGGGCCGATCGACCGTTCCGGTGAGGACGCCCTCCGCGCCGGCGAGGAACGCGTCCAGCCCCTCGACGAAGGGCGCGGCGACGACCAGCCGGTGCGGCAGATGGCGCCGCCCGAGCGCGGTCGTCGTCAGCAGATCAGCGGGGGCGATATCCGGACGCCGGACCAGCTCGTCCCGAAACGCACGCGCGTACGCGGTCAGCGCCTCCGGCGTCCGAGCCGACAGCGGCAAAAGCCCGGGCACCACCACATCACCGCCCCACGCCTCCGGCGTCCTCGGCGCGGCGGTGTTGCTGTCGGTGTCCCACGGATCCGGTGCCCCTGGCGCGGCCACACCACCCTCGGCGTCCCGCGGCCCAGGCGCCCCCGCCGCGGCGGTGTTGCTGTCGGTGTCCCACGGATCCGGTGCCCCTGGCGCGGCCACACCACCCTCGGCGTCCCGCGGCCGAGGCGCCCCCGCCGCGGCGGTTTCGCTCTCGGTATCCCGCGAGTCTGGTGCCCCTGACACGACCGCACCACCTTCGGCGTCCTGCCGCTCAGACGCCCCCGGCTCGGCGGTTTCGCTCTCGGTATCCCGCGGTTCCGGCGCCCCTGGCACGGCCACACCACCCTCGGCGTCCCGCGGCCCAGGCGCCCCCGCCGCAGCGGTTTCGCTCTCGGTATCCCGCGAGTCTGGTGCCCCTGACACGACCGCACCACCTTCGGCGTCCTGCCGCTCCGCTGCCCCCGCCGCAGCGGCTTCGCTCTCGGTTCCCCACGGTTCCAGTGCCCCTGGCGCGGTCACACCACCCTCGGCGTCCCGCGGCCCAGGCGCCCCCGCCGCAGCGGTTTCGCTTTGGGCGTCCCACGGTTCCGGTACCCCTGGCACGACCGCACCGCCTTCGGTGTCCTGCCGCCTCGCTGCCCCCGCCGCCGTACCGCCACCGGCGCCCCGCCGCGCCGGCACCCCCCACACCCTGGCACCCGTCCCTCGCCCCCGCGACGGCCCCGGCGCCTCCTCCAAGATCGTGTGTGCGTTCGTGCCGCCCATGCCGATGGAGTGCACGCCGGCCCGCCGGACGCCGGAGTCCGGCCAGGGCGCTGCCCGGGTCGGCAGCACGAACGGGCTCGACTCCACCGCGAGTCGGGGATTGGCCCGGCTGAAGTTGACCAGCGGTGGTATCACCCCGTGCCGCAGCACCAGCACCGCCTTGATCAGCGCGGCCAGCCCCGACGCGCTGTCCAGATGGCCGATGGCGGGCTTGGCGGAGCCCAGCGCGCAGAATGCCCTGCCGTCCGTATGCACCCTGAATGCCTCGGTGAGCGCGGCGAATTCGATCGGGTCGCCCTTGAACGTGCCGGTGCCGTGCGCCTCCAGGTAGCCGATCGAGTCGGCCGGCACGTCCGCCCGTTCCAGCGCTCCGAGGACCGCGTCCCGCTGTCCCGCGACGCCCGGCGCGGCGAACCCCGCTTTCCCGTCCCCGTCGTTGGTGACCGCCGAGCCGAGGATGACGGCGTGCACGGTGTCGCCGTCGGCCAGCGCCCGCGAAAGCGGCTTCAGCAGGACGGCCGCGACGCCGTTGCCGCCCACCGTGCCGTCGGCGTCCGCGTCGAAGGCCCGTACCGTGCCACTTCGGGAGATCGTGGAACCCCTGACGTGCCGGTGCCCGGTGATCTGCGGCAGATGCAGGGCCGCCGAGCCCACCAGCATCAGCTCGGCATCGCCCGCCAGCAGCGCCTGGCAGGCCAGATGGACCGAGACGAGGGCGCTGGAGCAGGCAGTGGCGACATTGACCGCCGGGCCGCGCAGCCCGAGCTGGAAGGCGGCCCGGTTGGCCGCGAAGTCGGGATAGTTGCCGACCTGGATCTGCTTCTGCGCGATCCAGTCGTCGCCCGGCACGTCCGCGAGGTTGTTGGCGAGATAGCTGTGCAGGGAGTACAGCCGGTACCCGACACTGCCGTACACCCCGATACGGGCGTCGGAGCCGGCGTAGCCGCCGTCCTCCAGGGCGTGGTGGCAGCACTCCAGGAACAGCCGCTGCTGCGGATCGGTCACCGCGGCCTCGCGCCCGCTCATCCCGAAGAACGCCGCGTCGAACCCGTCGACGCCGTCCAGCAGCGCGCTGGCGCCGACGAGGTCCGGGTCGTCGAGGAGGTCCTCGGGCGCACCCGCGGCCCGTAACTCCGCCCGGGTGAAACGCCGTACGTGCGAGACGCCCGCCTCGATGTCACGCCAGTACTGCTCGGGAGTCTCCGCCCCCGGAAATCTCAGCGCCATCCCGATGACCGCCACGCGTCGGTCGTCCGGCACTCCTGTTCCCCCCTTCTCCGGCTTCTCCGGCTCGATTTTCCGGGCCCGCCTCACACCTCCGCGTGCGCCTCCGCCCCCGCGCCTGATCCCGCCGTCGTACGGCGGCGCAGTACCAGGGTCACGAAGACCACGGCGATCACGACGGCCACGCCGTGCGCGATCGCGACGACCGACAGCGGCGAGAACACGTCGAGCGCGGCGCCGACCGCGATCATCCCGACGCCGAAGCCGAGGCTCTCCACGGTCGCCGACAGCCCGAAGGCGTGCGTGCGCAGGCCGTCCGGCAGGGTCTGCAGATGCTGGGTGTAGGACACCTCGGTCAGTCCGTCGGCGGCGCCCGCGACCAGCGCGATCAGCACGGTCGCGGTCCACGGCAGCCCGGCGAAGGCCAGGATGAACGCGCCGGACATCACGATCGTGCCCAGCCCGAAACCCAGCGCGCCCAGGGCCTGTTCCGAGCGCCGCGGCAGGCGCTGGATCACCTGCTGGGCCAGGATGTTGCCGAGCGCCCACACGCACCAGAACACGCTGACGAACGTGGCCGGGCTGTCGGTGTCCAGCTCCGTCGAGTACACGGGGAGCGCCGCGTTGTGGGAGGACGAGCCGAGCGCGTCGACGCCCCGCAGCAGCACCATCAGGCCGAGCACGGGCGCGCCCACCAGCGCCACGACCGCGGCGGGCAGCCGCCGGCGCTTCGCCGGGGACCCGGCCGGATCGGCCGCCGGGCCCGGCGCCGGCCGGGCGGCGGGCAGTTGGGCCACCGCCACCGCGCACACCAGGAACGTCGCCATGTCCAGCAGGAAGGCCGCCGTGTACCCGAGCAGCGACACGACCACACCGGCCGACGCGAACCCGGCCACCATCGCCAGCGAACGCGCGCTCACCATCAACGAGTTGGCCCAGGTACGGCGCTCCTCGGTCACCATCTCCGGGATCACCGCGCTGCGCAGCGCGACCAGGAACACCGTGCCGGTGACCCCGCCCACCGCCGAGACGACGAACAGCACGGGCGTGCGCAGTGTGTCGGGCGCCACCACCAGTACCGCCAGCACGGCCGCCTGAACCACGTTCACCCAGAACATGACGCCCTTCGCCGACCACCTTGCCAGGATCGGCGCGGCGAGCAGCCCCGCGACGAACCCCGCGGCGAGTCGTACGGCCATGAAGGCGCCGACGGCGAGGGCGCGGTCGGTGACGGCGTAGACGTACAGATTGAGCGCGACGACGTTGAGATAACTGCCGTACGACGACAGCGCGTAGCCCGTGACCAGGATCCGGTACCGGCGTTCCCGCACCGACGCCGTCACAGCTTCCGGCATTCTCGACTTCCTTCGCGGACGGCACCAGGACGCGGCGCTTTTCGCCGAACACTAGGCAGGCGGTGCGGAGTTCGTCCTGAGGGCCGGGGGCTCACGAATGTAATCTGCACAGTTGTGAAGCCTGATCATTTCGACCCACGCACGTGTGATTGCCGCGAAACGCGCCCGACCCGGCCCTGCCCGCGGGCGCTGTCGGTGTACCGGGCCGCGCTGCGCGAGGGGCGGGTGCCGGCCGACGAGGTGCCTCGCTGCCTGACGGAACTCGGACTCGTCGTCGCCGACGCGGACGCGCCCGGCTTCTGCCTGCCCGTGTCGCCGGACGCCGCGCGCTTCGCCGTACTGACCGCGATGGAGGATGAGCTGGCCGAGCAACGCCGCGCCGTGCGGTCGACGTCCTCACGGCTCGCCGCCTTCGAGTCGGTGTACGCGCGGGAGCAGCGCGATGCCCGGCCCGCGCTGGTCCGGCTGACCGAGAAGGCCGTGATCAACGCGGCCCTGGAGGCGGCTGTGGGCGACTGCCGGCACGAACTGCTCACCGCCCAGCCGGGCGGGGGCCGCGCCGAGGCCACGCTCCGCGAGGCCTTCGGCCGCGACCTGCGGGCCCTGCGGCGCGGGGTGCGGCAGCGCACCCTCTACCAGCACACCGTGCACACGCACCGGCCGACCATGGCATACATCGAGCGGGTCACCGAGGCGGGGGCCGAGGTCCGCACCCTGGCGGAGGTCGTCGAGCGGCTGATCGTCTGCGACCGCTCGGTCGCCTTCATCCCGTTGTCCGACGACGCCGCGGACGGAGCCCTGCAGATCTGGGACCCCGCCCTCGTCCGCTTCCTGGTCCGCGTCTTCGAGCAGACCTGGGAACGCTCGACCCCCATCCATCCCGCGGACACCGCCGAGCGCCGCAGCCCCGTCGTCGCCTCCGACCTGCAGCAGACGATTCTGCGCGCGGTCGTCTCCGGCGAGACGGACAGCTCCATCGCCCGCCGCCTGGGCATGAGCCGCAGAAGCGTGGCGGAGCACTTACGGAAGGCGTCGGTTCTCCTGGGGAGCGGGAGCAGAGCGCAGTTGGGGTATCTGGTGGCTACGTCGGGGTTGCTGGAGGAGCGGGATGACTAGGCCGTAACCGGTGGGGGAAGCCACGGCGCAGGCGCAGGTGACCTTCGCTGCCACAAGGTTGATACTGCCCACAGCAGTTCTCCAGCCGCCGCATGTCCGACCCGCCGTGAGCCGCCGCGGATCGCCAGGATCGACAGCTAGCCTTACCTACTCTGACCAGCACATACGCAGGACGGGGCCCCGCCTGCTAAGCCCTCCAGGAGGTTACCCATGAAGATGCTCATCAACGTCGCCGAGACGGTTGTCGCGGACGCGCTGCGGGGCATGGCCGCCGCCCATCCCGAGTTGGCCGTGGACGTCGAGAACCGGGTGATCGTACGGCGGGACGCACCGGTTGCCGGAAAGGTGGGCCTCGTCTCGGGCGGTGGTTCGGGGCACGAGCCGCTGCACGGCGGGTTCGTGGGCCCCGGGATGCTGTCGGCGGCCTGTCCCGGCGAGGTGTTCACGAGCCCGGTGCCGGACCAGATGGTGCGGGCGGCGGCGGCTGTGGACAGCGGCGCCGGTGTGCTGTTCATCGTGAAGAACTACACCGGTGACGTGCTCAACTTCGACATGGCGGCGGAACTGGCCGAGGACGAGGGCATCCAGATCGCCAAGGTCCTCGTCAACGACGATGTCGCCGTTACCGACAGCCTCTACACGGCCGGCCGTCGCGGCACCGGCGCGACCTTGTTCGTGGAGAAGATCGCGGGCGCGGCGGCCGAGGAGGGCCAGCCGCTGGAACGCGTCGAGGCACTGGCCCGGCAGGTCAACGAGAACTCCCGCAGCTTCGGCGTCGCGCTCAGCGCCTGCACCACGCCCGCCAAGGGCAGCCCCACTTTCGATCTGCCGCCGGGCGAGCTGGAGTTGGGCGTCGGGATCCATGGCGAGCCGGGCCGTGAGCGGCGGGCCATGATGACCTCGCGGGAGATCGCCGACTTCTCGGTGCACGCGATCCTGGAGGATCTCGACCCCCGCAACCCCGTCCTGGTCCTGGTGAACGGCATGGGCGCCACCCCGCTTCTGGAGCTGTACGGCTTCAACGCGGAGGTGCAGCGCGTGCTGACCGAGCGCGGGGTCGCCGTGGCCCGCACGCTGGTCGGCAACTACGTCACCTCACTCGACATGGCCGGCGCCTCGGTGACCCTGTGCCAGGTCGACGAGGACCTGCTCCGGCTGTGGGACGCGCCGGTGAGGACGGCGGGCCTGCGCTGGGGGATGTGAGGGCGCACCCGCCCGGATCCCGCCCCGAGGGAATGCTCAACACCCTTACCACGCAAGGAGATTCAGTGCTCGACGCCGACTTCTTCCGCCGTTGGATGACAGCGACCGCCGCATCCGTGGACCGCGAGACGGAACGGCTCACCGCCCTCGACTCACCGATCGGCGACGCCGACCACGGCAGCAATCTGCAGCGCGGCTTCACGGCCGTGGTGGCCACTCTGGAGAAGGAGGCACCGGACACGCCCGGCGCCGTCCTCATGCTCGCCGGACGGCAGTTGATCTCGACGGTGGGCGGTGCGTCGGGCCCGTTGTACGGCACGCTGCTGCGCCGCACCGGCAAGGCGCTCGGTGACGCGGCCGAGGTCGGCGAGCAGGAACTCACGGACGCGCTGCGCACCGGCGTGGACGCGGTGATGCAGCTCGGCGGAGCGGCGCCCGGCGACAAGACCATGATCGACGCGCTCGTGCCGGCCGTCGACGCGCTCGGCGAGTCCTTCGCCGCGGCGCGGGCCGCCGCCGAGGGGGGCGCTCTGGCGACCACGCCGTTGCAGGCCCGCAAGGGCAGGGCGAGTTATCTGGGCGAGCGGAGCATCGGGCACCAGGATCCCGGCGCCACCTCCTCGGCGCTCCTGGTCGCGGCGCTCGCGGAGGCGGCCGGTGAGTGACGTGACGAGCGCGGCACAGGGCGGCGAGAAACTGGTGGGCATCGTGCTCGTGTCGCACAGCGCCTCGGTGGCCGCCTCGGTCGCCGAGCTGGCGACGGGGCTCGCGGGCGGCGGTACGACGGCTCCGGTGGCCCCGGCGGGCGGCATCGAGGGCGGCGGTCTCGGCACCAGCGCCGAGCTGGTGTCCGCCGCGGCCGCCGCCGTGGACCGCGGCGCCGGTGTCGCCATCCTGACCGACCTCGGCAGCGCGGTCCTCACTGTGAAGGCGCTGCTCGCCGAGGGTGACGAACTCCCGGCGGGTACCCGCCTGGTGGACGCCCCCTTCGTCGAGGGCGCGGTCGCGGCGGTCGTCACAGCGTCCGCGGGGGCGGACCTGGCGGCGGTGGAGGCGGCGGCCTCGGAGGCGTACACGTATCGGAAGGTGTGACACCGGCCGGCCGACGGCGCTGCCGGCCTCGCACCGTTTCCGGAGACTCAGTTCCGCCGGATGAACTCCCGCGCCAGCCGCTCCCCTTGGGCGACGGCCGCCCGGTGGCTCTCGATCGGTGCGGCGCCGGAGTTCTTGAACAGGATGTACGTGACCCCCGAGGCGGTCCCGCCGCCCCGGGGGTCGGTACGGATACCGAGGGACCGGGCCATGGCGTACGACGCCTCGCCGATGACGTGGCGGGGGCCGACGTCACCGACGACCGCGTACCGCACACGGTCACGGTGGATCACGGCGGCGACGGTGCCGCCCCGGACGCCGTGTTTCCGGTAGTTCCAGATACGGCTCGGGGCGGGCACGACGACGTACGGCAGGCGTTCGGCGCTCAGGTAGCGCCCGTCGGACTGCTGGAAGGCGGTGGCGGCGGAGAAGAGCGGGTCGGTGCGCCGGTTGCAGCGGCGGCCGGGCCGGCCGTCGCAGTCGATGTCCATGTCGGCCTTCCAGTGCACGGCGCCGCGCTTGCCGCAGACGGGGATGTCCGCGGGCGCCCCGTGGTCGCTGCGGTAGCGCCCGCGCGAGACGGGCGCGCAGTCGTGCACCGCGGCCAGGAGGTCCGCCGCCCGGACGTCCCCCGCACGCTCGCGCACGGCCTCCGGCGGCAGGACGGCCGCGGGAACGGCGGCGGCCGCGGGAATCATGGCGGGCGCGGGCAGCGCGGCGGGGGCGAGCAGGGCGGCCCCGGCCGCGGCCAGCGTCAGCGACTGGACACGCACGATAAGAGACCCTCTCCTGGGCGGCACTGACGAACACTCAGCCCAATCTGGGGCGGAATCGATCACCCGGCCACCCTTGGGGGGCCGTACGGTGCACGCCCGGTGACGTCCCGTCGGGGACCGGGCGGCCGGGTCGTCCTCGACTCCGGGCGCCCGGCCGCCCTCGCCGGCGCGGGATCAGCGACGACAGCGTCCGCACCGTCGGCAGAACTCCCCTGCTACAAGGTCGAGTTCAGCCGTGAAGAGGATCAGCATACGTAACGTTCGGCCGACAGGCGGAACAGACGCCCTCTTGATGTGAGCACGCCCACAGGGCCATATTGGTCCGGACCAATACCGTCCAGGGAGGGCAGAGCCATGCGACGCGTTCCCCTGCGAGCCGTCGCGGTCTGCGGCGCGCTGCTCACGGTGGCGTCCTGCGGCCGGGGCGGGCAGGACACCGGCGCGGGCGGCCGGATCCCCGCGGCCCCGGCCGGTGTCACCGCGGCCGCGGGCAGCGCGACCAGCGTGCACGTCATGTGGAACCGGGCTTCCGGAGATCCCGGGATCGTGCGATACGAGGTGTACCGCGGCACCACAAAGGTGAAGGAAGTCCCCGGTTCGCAGCACATGGTCGACGTCACCAGGCTGAAGCCGTCGACCGCCTACGCCTTCTCCGTACGGGCGCGGGACGCCGACGGGAGGCTCGGTCCGCCCAGCGAGCGCGCCCGGGCCACCACGCCCGCGGCGGCCGCCGCCGACGACCGGCCCCCGAGCCGTCCGGAGCGGCCGCGCGGCGAGGCGGCCGGGAGCCGGGCCGTCCAGCTGTCCTGGGGCACGTCGACGGACGACCGGAGCGTGGCCTCGTACGACCTCTATCAGGGCGCGACGAAGATCCACAGCGTGGGCGGCGGGCAGACGGCGGCCGTGGTCACCGGGCTGCGGCCGGGCACGCGGTACGCCTTCACCGTCCGGGCGCGCGACGCGGCGGACAACGTCTCGCCCGCGAGCGAGACCGTACGGATCACCACCCCGGCCGGCTCCGACGGCGGGCAGGGCACGAGCGGCGGCACGGCGCCCACCGGCTTCCGCGCAGCCACGCACCGCGCCGACGGGGCGTACTACCTCGACCTGTCCTGGGTCCCGCCGAACGCCGGGATGATCGACGGAGTGATCTCGGAGTACCAGATCCAGCTCGACGGGCAGCCGGCCACGTCGCTCGTCTGGGGCGGGACCGCTCCTCGGGACAAGGCGACGTACAGCTTCTACGTGGGGCGGGAGGCCGGAGTCACCCAGCGGGTGCGGATCAGGGCGAAGCTGCCGGACGGCACCTGGGGCGGCTTCTCCGCCGAGCGGACGGTGACCACGGGAGCGGCCGGACCGGCCGGTCCATAGCGGATCCGGCGCGGCGGCCCGGGGCGTCGGACAACCCGCATGTCGCACTCGGGCGGGAGCGCCTGCTGGCGGCCTGCCGCACCTGGTGACCCCGCCGGGAGGCCCGCTGGCGCGGTGACACGCCATCGGCGGTCGGCCAGACGGAGGAATTCGTCACCTGCCCGGTCCCGGTCAGCATGCGGACCGCGGGACGGTCGCGTTGGCTCGGTCCGAAGGCAGCACGGCCCGTTTCCCAATCCTCGGCGGCTCATGGGATGTACCGCCAGCCGTGCCGCCGGAGGGCAGTCCTATGCGTACTACTCAGGTATTCGTCCGCTCCGGCCTGACCGTGGCGGCCGTCGCCGCGCTGCCGCTGGCCCTGACCGCCGGGCCGGCCTCCGCGGTGGGCACCGGGATCAACGTGACCACCAGTGGATCGACCGTGCAGGTGAGCACCACCGCATGCGTCACCAGGACCAGTGGGTCGATGGGCAGTGCCTCGCTGCTCTCCAGTGGCCAGGCGAACTTCGCACAGGGACGCCAGGCGGCCTTGTCCGGGACCAGCAGCAGCCAGTCCGCCGCATGGACGAATGTCGCCAGCGGCACCTACACCGTCATCGTGGTCTGCGCCGACGGCTCGACGGCGGGTACCCAGTCCGTCAACGTCTCGCCAGCCTCGACCCCCACGATCTCCGCGACGGCCTCGCCGTCGGCATCACCGTCGCCGTCGCTCGGCGTCATGGGCGGTGTGGGCGGCGCCACGAAGGACTACGGCACCGTCACCTACGCCGCGGGCGGGGTCCTGGTCACGGCGGGAGCGGTGGCCACGGCCTGGGTCCTGCGCCGGCGCGCCAGATCCCACCGGCTCTGAGACGGGGCGGCGGCCCGGCACTCCCGACGTGGATCGGAGTGCCGGGCCGCCGCCGTGTCTCAGGACGCCGGGTCCTCCACGGGCAACCGCTCGAACTCCTCGAGCGCGTGCGTCAGCCACCGCGTCCAGAAGGTCTCCAGGTCGATCCCGGCTCGCAGGACGAGGTGCTGGATGCGGTCCTGGGGTGCTTCCTTGCCGGGCGGGAAGTCCCGCGCCCGGATCGCCTCGTACTCCGCCAACTGCCGCTGGTGAAGGTCGAGATGGCGGCGCAGGTCCGCCTCGATTCCTGCCGTGCCGACCACCGCCGAGGCCCGGAGCCGCAGCAGCATCGTGTCGCGCGCGGGCTTCGGATCCTGGGACGCGGCGGTCCAGCGGGCGAGTTCGGCACGGCCGGCGGGCAGGACCTCGTACCGCTTCTTCTGCCCGCGGGCCGGCTGCTGTGCGGGGAGGGCCCTGATGGAGCCCTCGGCCTCCAGTTTTCCCAGCTCGCGATAGATCTGCTGATGCGTCGCCGACCAGAAGTAGCCGATCGACTTGTCGAAGCGACGAGTCAGCTCAAGGCCCGACGACGGCTTTTCGACCAGGGCGGTGAGGATCGCGTGCGGGAGTGACATGGAGTCATCCTAGGGAGGGCCGGCCCGTGGCCGGCCCTCGTGCGGGCGTTCCCGGAGGCATGGCTGGAGGGTGCTTCCGGAGTCCGCCCAAGCGCTCCGCTGGAAGGACGGTGCTGTTGTATCCACGTGCGGCTCCGCCGCGGGCGCGGCCCGGTGGGGGCTGGTCGCGCCCCGCGGCGGAGCCGCACGTCGACACAGCCCCGCGCCCCCACCCCGCGCGCAGAGCGACCCCCCAATAAACCAAACACCCCAAACGCCCCCCCCCCCCCCACCCC